>NZ_JFJW01000028.1:0-576 GCF_000611125.1 Cupriavidus sp. SK-4 | reverse complement strand
TGTTTGTCGGCGAACACGTGCCGAGCCGGCATTACGGTTTCGGCATCGGCACGCTGACCTCGGGCATCACCGGCGGCATTTTGCTGGGTTCGCTCGTTGCCGTCGCCATCAATCGCCATTACTCGCCTGAGCAGGTGAGCGATTTCGCCTGGCGCATCCCCTTCATCCTGGGCGGCGTGTTTGGACTGGCATCGGTGTACCTGCGCCGTTTTCTGCACGAGACACCCGTGTTCCGCGAGTTGGCTAGCCGCAGCAACCTGGCGCGCGAACTGCCGATCCGCACCGTGCTGCGCGAGCACCGCTCGGCCAGCCTGTTCGTCGCATTGCTGACCTGGGTACTTTCTACCTCTATCGTCGTGGTGGTGCTGTACACGCCCGCCTACCTACAGAAGGTGCACCACATTCCCGCCGCGCTTGCGCTCGAGACCAATGCCTTCGCTACGCTCGCGCTGACCATCGGCTGCGTGATCGTCGGTTGGGCGAGCGACCGCATTGGCACGCGCGCCGTCATGCTGATCGGCTGGGGTGGCCTGTTCGTGACCGCTTACCTCTTCTACGACAGCCTGCCCGGCACGC
>NZ_JFJW01000027.1:0-34209 GCF_000611125.1 Cupriavidus sp. SK-4 | reverse complement strand
GGGGGTTTTTGCTTTGGCGCGGCCGAAATGCATTGGCTCGCCGTCGCCGCTCCGGCGTAATACCATTACCGCTGAATCCCCCATTACCCATCCATGTCGGCTGACAGCGCCTGGTATCTCTATCTGCTCGAATGCACCGGCGATTCCATCTACACCGGAATCACGACCGACGTTGCCCGGCGCTTCGCCGAGCATCTGTCCGGAAAAGGCGCCAAATACACGCGATCGCGCAAGCCCATACGCGTCCTGGGCCAATTGCGCTTCGAGACGAAATCCGAAGCGTTGAAGGCGGAAATCGAGATCAAGCGCCTGAGTTCGACGCAGAAGCGCGCATTTTGCGCGCAACTGCCGGCCGAGCCGGATCAGTAGACGGCAGGGCGACAAAACAACAAGGCCGGTATCGCCTTCACGATACCGGCCTTTTCCATGCCTGCAGGGTCAGACCACAGTCAGCGTCACGTCGATATTGCCGCGAGTTGCGTTCGAGTAGGGGCACACCTGGTGCGCCTGTTCGACCAGCTTTTCGGCAGCCTCGCGCTCGAAGCCCGGCAGCGAGATCTTCAGTTCGACCTGGATGCCGAAGCCTTGCGGGATCGGGCCGATGCCGACCGCGCCTTCGATCGTGGCATCGGCGGGCACGGCGATCTTCTGTTGGCCAGCCACGTAGCGCATGGCGCCCAGGAAGCAGGCCGAATAGCCGGCTGCAAAGAGCTGTTCCGGATTCAGGCCGTTGCCGGCGCCGCCCATTTCCTTGGGCACGGCCAGTTTGGCGTCGAGCTGGCCATCGGACGTGATGGCACGGCCGTCACGGCCGCCGGCGGCGGGGGCATGGGCGGTATAAACGACTTTTTCGAGTTTCATCTAAGGCTCCGGTTTGTTGCCCGAGAGGGCGTATCAATGCTTGCCGTCAGTCCGGCAGGCTGGAATCGGTCCGCGCTTGTTCAAGCGACGACCGCAGTGCATGCAGGCGCTGCGTCAGGGCCTGGATCTCCTCGACCGGGCACTGCGTGGCGCACAACATCTGTTCAGGAATACGCTCAGCACGCAGGCGTAACGCGCGGCCGGAAGCGGTCAGGCTGACCAGCACCCGCCGTTCGTCGGCTGCGTCACGTGTGCGCGTGACCAGCCGCGCCGTTTCCAGCCGCTTCAACAGCGGCGTCAGCGTCCCCGAGTCCAGCGCCAGCCGGGCGCCGAGTTCCGAGACCGTCAGCGCTTCCGTCTCCCACAACACCAGCATCACCAGATATTGCGGATAAGTAAGTCCAAGCTCACTTAAGAGCGGCTTGTACAACTTGGTCATGGCCAGTGAGCTCGAATAGAGCGCAAAGCACAGCTGGCGATCCAGTAACAGCAGGTCTGGGGAGGGGTCGTTGTCGCGTTCCATGGCGATATATTAGACGCAATTAGATTGTGCGCAAGATAAATTTACATTTCCCCGAAATGTGCTCGATACGCCCGTGCATCGCCTGTGCTGAACCTTAAGTTTGTTTTAAGTCTGGGTCGCTAGCATGACCGTGTCGCGTCGCAAAGTGCCGACGCCTGATGCTCAAGGAAAGGAACCACACATGATGCGCCAGACCATTGCTCGCACGGCCGTTGGTATCGCGGCCCTTGCCGCCCTTGGCGGCGGCTATGCCTATCTGCAGAAGGAAGTCATCACGCCGGGGTACGCGGCACCTGCGCCAGCCGCCGCGCCTGCGCAGCCGGTTGCCGCCGTGGCCACGCCGACGGATTTCTCCGGCATCGTGGCACAGTACGGGCCTGCCGTGGTCAATATCAGCGTCACCGCACGCGCCCAGCGCACCGCGGCGCAGATGCCGCCGGGCATCGATCCGGACGATCCGCTGTTCCAGTTCTTCAAGCGTTTCGGGCCGCAGTTCCAGGGTCCGCAGGGCGGCCAGCAGCAACTGGTGCGCGGACTGGGCTCGGGCTTTATCGTGAGCCCGGACGGGCTGATCCTGACCAATGCGCACGTCGTCGACGGCGCGCAGGAGGTCACCGTCAAGCTGACCGACCGCCGCGAGTTCAAGGCCAAGGTGCTCGGCAGCGATCCGCAGACCGACGTGGCCGTGATCCGCATCGACGCCAAGAACCTGCCGGCCGTGCGCCTGGGCGATCCTTCGCGGGTGCGCGTGGGCGAGCCGGTGCTTGCGATCGGTTCTCCCTACGGCTTCGAGAACACCGTGACCGCGGGCATCGTCAGCGCCAAGTCGCGCTCGCTGCCGGACGATACCTATGTGCCGTTCATCCAGACCGATGTTGCCGTCAATCCCGGCAACTCGGGCGGGCCGCTGTTCAACCAGCGCGGCGAGGTGGTCGGCATCAACGCGCAGATCTACAGCCAGACCGGCGGCTACCAGGGCCTGTCGTTCGCGATCCCGATCGACGTGGCCACCAAGGTGCAGCAGCAGCTGGTGGCGCATGGCAAGGTCACGCGCGGGCGCCTCGGCATCAGCGTGCAGGAGGTGAACCAGGCGCTGGCGCAATCGTTCGGGCTGCCCAAGCCCACCGGTGCGCTGGTCAACTCGGTCGAGCCCGACAGCCCGGCCGCGCGCGCTGGCCTGAAGCCCGGCGACGTCATCATGCAGCTGGACAATGACGTGATCGACCATTCGGGCGACCTGCCCGAGCACGTGGCCGATATCAAGCCGGGCACGCAGACTTCGCTGAAGATCATCCGCAAGGGCCAGCCGATGACGCTGTCGGTGACGGTGGGCACGGCCAAGGACCGGGCCGTCGCACAGAAGGGCGGCGGCAACGAGGCTGGCGGCCGGCTGGGGCTGGCGGTGCGACCGCTCACGCCGGCGGAGAAGCGTGACAGCGGCATCGACGGCGGCCTGGTGGTCGAGGACGTGGCCGGTCCCGCCGCGCGCGTCGGCATCCAGCCGGGCGACGTGATCCTGTCGCTCAACGGCACGCCCATCAGCTCGGCCGAGCAGCTCAAGTCGCTGGTATCGAAATCGGGCAAGCAGGTGGCACTGCTGGTGCAGCGCGACGATGCGCGCATCTTCATTCCGCTCGACCTGGGCTGATTGCCGCGGGCACGCCAGACTGCCCGCAAGCCGTTAACTGGCAAGGCTTTGCTGCCCGCGCGGGCCGTATACCCCGACGTATACCGACACGTATACGAAGCGGGTATACGGCCCGCTAAGCCTTGCCGGAGGCGGGATTCAGCGCAACGAACTGCTTACAGAAAGCGCGCCAGCAGGTATTATCTCGACTGCGATGCACGAAGCATGCGGCGGCAGCCCCCGCCGACCCTGGTTCTGCTGAATCGACAAAGAGGAAGTCTATGCAGTTGGATTTCACCCGCGCCATCACGCCGGGTACCGATAGAGCGCGGCGACTGACGTCCACGACGTCCACCGCCGGCTCCGCGCCGAAGCCCCGGCGGCGCAAGAAGCTTGTCGCGCCCCACTGGGAGCGCGGCTACCGCTCACACTTCTACCGCAACGAACGCGGCGACAAGCTTGGCGAAGTGCGCCTGTCCGAGCGCGGCGACATCCCCGTGGTCTACCACTGGGCCGCCGGCAATTACTCTGGCGCAGAAGGCTCGCTGGCCCACGCCCGTGCGCGCGTGGAAGAGACCATCGGTTTCGGCATGCGCCAGCTGTCGCTGTTCTGAGCAGGTACTTCGCCGGTGCCGCGTCCGCCGGCACTGCGACCCGTCCGCGCCATCGCCTCGTGCGCGGTGCCTTCGCTTCTCCCCAAGATTCCGCGTCTGTCCCGCAGTAGTTCCAGTCGTCGCACGGCTTGCGCATAGCCGCTCGCGCGGGCTTCAGGCCAGCCGCCGCTGCAGCAGCATGTACGCCGCCGCGCCCAGCGCCAGCACCGCAATCAGCCGATAGATATCCTCGCAGGCAATCAGCCTGGCCTGCTGCTCGATCAGTCCGCTCAGTTGCGCTAGCGCGCCCAGGTGGGCCTGCGCCGCATCGAAGCCGCGCGCGGCCAATGCCGCCTGCATGGCAGCCAGCCAGTGTCCGGTCTCGGCGGGGTGCTGGCCTACCGCTTGCAGCAGGCTGTCGTGCACCGCGAACTGGCGGTTCTGCAGCAGCACCGCGCCCAGCGCCGAGGCAAAGGAGCTGGCGACCTGCCGCATCAGGTTCTTGCTGCGGTAGCCATGGGCGAATTCATCGGGACCCAGCGCCCGGAACGTCAGCCCGGCAATGGGGATGATCACCAGCACGCCGAACAGCCCCTTGCCGACCAGCCCCCATGCCAGCGCCGGCGGCCCGGCGTCGGGCGGCATCTGCGAGAACCACCATGCCGTGGCGGCCATCAGCACCAGGCCGGCCACCATCAACGGCTTCTTGTGCGTCAGGCGCGGCGCCACCTGCAGGTAGACGAAGATGCCGGCCAGGCTGACCAGCGCGGCAAAGGTGTTGAGCCAGCCGGTGGTGGCCAGCGGAATCTTCAGCGCCTGCTCGGCATAGATCGGGAACAGGTAACCGCTCAGGTTGCTGATCATGTAGTACACGAAGTACATCGCCAGGCCGGTCAGGTACACCGGGTGGCGCAGTGCGCGCAGGTGCAGCACGGGTTCGCTGTGGTGCCACTGGTGCCACAGGAACACGGCCAGCAGCGCCAGGCCCGCCGCAGCCACCAGCGCGAGCCGCAGCGGGTGCGAGAACACGTCGAAGCGCGCCTCGGTCAGCGCCGTCTGCAAGGTCACGATGGCGGCGCCGAACAGCAGCAGCGGCCCGAGCGCGGGGCCGCCGGTATCGGCGCGCGGCTCCGCATCCGGCAGCAGCAGCCAGGCACCCAGCGTGGCCAGCGCGGCGAATGGCAGCACGCCGTAGAACACGTCTTGCCATACGCCATGGTCGATCAGCTCGGCGGCGAAGGCCGGGCCCAGCGCCGACGCCGAGAAGATGCCGATCATGAAAATGCGGGTGGCGCGCGGGCGCGCCGTCGGGCCGAACAGCACGTTGACCAGGATGCGGCAGCTGGTGAACAGCGCGCCGCCGCCCACGCCCTGGATAAAGCGCGCCACCACCATCTGCGGCAGCGCATGGCTGGTCGCGGCCACGACCGTGCCCGCCATGAACAGCAGCAGCGCCCCGGTCAGGTAGTAGCGGTAGCCGAACCGGCGCGACAGCCATTGCTGCTTCAGGATCATCAGCATGCTGCCCACCGCGTAGGCCGCCTGCACCAGCGCAAAGCTGCGCGGGTCGGCGTCGAGGCCGCCGACGATATGGCTGGACGCAAACACGAACATGATGTTCTCGAGGAACTCCACGCCGGTGGCCAGCGCCAGCAGCATCATCAGCAGGGTCTGGCGCTGCCGGTGGCTCAGCCAGCGCAGCCAGCGCATGCTGACGCGCAATCGCCGCAGGGGCTGCAACCGCGGCTGCCAGGGTGAGCCGGGATTCATGGCTGCAGCCCCTCCAGGGTCTGGTGCAACTGGGTCAGTGCGCGCGTGGCGCCGGCCAGGCCGCCCGCGCCGAGCGGCGCCCAGGCCTCGCCGTAGGCGGCATGCACCGCCGGCGCGGCGCGCTCCAGCAGCCGGCGGCCGGCGGGGGTCAGGGTCAGTTCCAGGCTGCGGCGGTCGCTGGCCGACGCCCGCCGGCGCAGCAGCCCGCGCGCTTCCAGGCCGTCCAGCAGCCGCGTCATCTGCGTGCGCGTGGCGTCCAGCGTGGTTCCCAGCTCGGACGGCATGCTGGGCTGGTTGTCGTCGACGGCAAGCATGCTCAGCAGCAGGTACTGGCTCATGTCCAGTTCGAACGGGGCCAGCGCCTGGTCGATATGGCCGCGCAGCAGGCGCGCGGTGCGCAGCAGCAGCCTGGAGGCCAGGATCAGGTCGCGCGGGGCCTCCGGATGGCTGGCGCAGAAGCGGTCGATGCGTTGTTCGAAAGACATGGCGGGCGGCAGATCGGTTACATTAGATATAGTTACAAATGTAATTATATCAAACGAAGCTAATCCCAACAGGGCGTGCCGGCCGGCCTGGCTGGCGGGGCTTAATGCCGCAACGCCGCGGCGATCTGGCGAATCCCTGCCCGCATCGCTGCCAGCGCCTGCGCATGGCGCGCGGCCGGCAGGTTGCCGTAGCGCAAGCCGATATAGGCGGCGCTGACGGCAGCGATCGCGTCGGCCGCGCGCGGCAGCCGTGCGCCGGCGCGTGAGGCGAAGTCTTGCGGTCCTTCGGCCTGGGCGCGCTCGCAGCCGTGGCGGGCCAGCAGGGCGCAGAAGCGGGCATAGGCCGCATCGACGGGGTCTGCCGGCCCGCGGCGCCGCCATAGCGGCACCAGCGCCAGCAGGCACAGTGCGCCCAGCACGCCGGCCAGCAACTGCCCGGCGCCCAGGCCGGCGCCGAGTGCCAGCAGCAGCCGCTGCTGCTGCGCGTGGTCGTACTGCAGCACCCAGCGCTGCCAGGTGTAGACGACGCCTTCATAGGCCCAGCGCAGGTCCTTCAGCCATGCCGGTTGCTGCGACGGCCGCCAGTCCGCGGCCTCGCTGCCCACCACCGCATCCAGTCCCTGCTCGATGCGGCTCGGCGCGACGGCGCCGGTGGGGTCCACGCGCACCCAGCCGCGGCCGTCGAGCCAGACCTCGGCCCAGGCATGCGCATCGGATTGGCGCACCACGTAGTGGTTGCCGATGGGGTTGTACTCACCACCCTGGTACCCCGTGACCACGCGCGCGGGCACGCCGGCGGCGCGCATCAGGAAGACGAAGCTGCTGGCGTAGTGCTCGCAGAAGCCGCGCCGGGTGTCGAACACAAAGCTGTCGACCTGTTCGCTGCCCAGCGGCGGCGGGCTCAGCGTATAGGCGAAGGGCGCCGCCGCGAACAGCCGCAGCGCGGCCTGCACGCGCGCGGCGGGATCGGCATGGCGGTCGGCCCATTGGGCGGCCAGCGCACGGGCGCGCGGATTGCCGTCTGGCAGGCTCAGGGCCAGCCGGCGCGTGGCAGGTGTCAGCGCTTCGGGCGCGGGGGACAGCGTGGAATGGGTGCGGTAGCGGATGCGCTGGTCCACCGGCCGGCGCACCATGAATTCGCCGTCGGGCGTGGCGGCGGCATCCACGCCGGCGGACAGCGCCTGGCCGCGGTCCAGCGCGAACAGCCAGCGCTGCTGGCTGGGCTCGAGCGTGATGCTGATGTCGATGCCATTCGTGTTGCCGGCGGCGGGCGCGGGCGCCAGTTGCTGCCGTCGCTGCCGCGACGGGTGCCAGGTGGTGCCGTCGTATTCCCACAGCACCAGCGCACGCCAGTACAGCGCCGCCGCGGGCAGCGGCGAGCCGGCGACCTCGGCACGCAGGGCGACTTCCGGCGAACGGATCAGCTGCCCGACGCTGCCCGGCCGCATGGTGTCGCTGATGCCGGTGGTGCCGCGCGGCGCCGATTGCGGCAGTTGCCACAGCGGGTGCTCCAGCCGCGGGAATAGCACGAACAGCGCCAGCGCCCAGGGCAGGCCCAGCAGCGCCATGCGTCCCAGCAGCGGCCAGATCGCCAGCCGGCTGCGCGCCTCGGGGTGGTGTAGCAGCAGCCAGTTGCGCAGCACCCAGGCGCCGATCGCCAGGCTGTACAGCGCCAGCCAGAACGGCTGGTCGGACAGGTACAGCGTCAGCAGCAGGTAGAACGACAGCTGCGTGACCAGCGTCGCGTCCGACAGCGCGCGGCATTCCAGCAGCTTGAGGATGACAAAGGCGCCCAGCAGCGCCACCGCGAGCTCGCGCCCCATGCCGCCGCCGTCTTGCCACACCAGCGCGCTGGCCACCAGCAGCACCATGACCGCGGTGATGCCGAGCATCCAGCGCGAAGGCAGCGGCGCCCGTCGCCGCCACAGCAGCCAGCGCCAGCCCAGCAGCAGCACCAGCAGCAGGCTGACCGCCACCGGCAGCGTGCGCGCCTGCGGCGCCAGCACCAGCGCCAGCTGGCCCAGCAGCAGTCCATGGTCGTCATGCCGCAGCGGCCGCGCGACGGGTTTCACACCCGGTCTCCGGCGCGGTGGGCCGCGGGCCGTTGCGGCCATAACGCCAGCGCTTCCAGGCAGGCGCGCCGGTGGCTGGCGCCGCGCGCCGGCGGCAGTTCAACGCCGGGCAGGCGCAGGCCGATCTCGGCATCGTCACCGGCGGCCAGCAGCCACGCGCACAGGCGCGACAGCCGCGCTTCCGCTTCCATACCGGCGGGGAGTGCGTGCCAGTCCAGCCAGCGGGCCGGCTGCTGCGGCGGATCGCCGGCGCGGCTGAGCCAGCGGCCGGTGCGCGCGCTGTGCTTCCAGGCGATGCGGTGCAGCGGGTCGCCGCTGCGGTAGCGGCGCAGCTGGTCGATGCCGTCGTCGCTGCTTGCCGCGCTGGCGGCCGTGTGCGCGGCGTCGCCATGGTCGGGCCGATATGCGGTGGGCGGTGGCGGGGCATCGGGCTCCGGGGCGGGATAGACCAGCGTCGACAGGTCCAGGTCCGCATAGCTCCAGACCCGGAACAGCCCGAACGGAAAGCGGCTGGCGATTGCCACGCGCGGCAGCACCAGCCGGCCCCGGCGCGCGGTTGGCACGTGCAGGACGAGCATGCCGCTGGCGCTGCCATCGAGCGTCAGCATGGCGGTTGCCACGTTTGGCAGCGTCGGCACGCGCGCCTCGATGCCGATGCGCGCGTCGGCATCGCGGTTGTCGATGCGCAGCTGGAACACGGCATCCTGCCCGGCATGGGCCGGCGCCGCCGGGCCCGCGGCCACGGCGAGGTCGAGCAGGTTGCGGTAGGCCAGCCACATGCAGGCCATGCCGATGCCGGCCAGCAGGAAGGTCAGCGCAAAGCCCAGGCTGATGTTGTAGTTCAGCGAAGTCAGCAGCATCGCTGCCAGCACGACCGCAAAGCCGAGGCCGCCGCGGGTGGGCAGGATATAGAGGTGGCGGCGATCCAGCAGCAGCGTGCCGCCGGTTCCGCCGCTCGGGCGCCGGCCCGCCGTGCGGCGCTGAGCCATGACCGGCGCGCCGCGGAGCACGCTTTTGCGCGCCGCCATGGCCTTCAGGGAATAGCCACGCCAGCCTGCAGCGCGGCCAGCTCGCCGGCAACGGCCGCGTGGCCGCCCGCGCCGGCGGGCAGCAGCCGGTGCGCGGCCACCGCGGTGAAGACCGCCTGCACATCTTCCGGCAGCACCATGTTGCGCTGCGCCAGCAGGGCCCAGGCGCGCGCGCAGGCCAGCAGCGCCAGCCCCGCGCGCGGCGACAGCCCCGCGGCAAAGCCGCCGTGGCTGGGCGTGGCCTGCACCAGCGCCAGCACGTAGTCCACCAGCGACGGGCTGGCGTACACCTGTGCGGCAGCCTCCTGCAGCGCCAGCACCTGGCTGCCATCCATCACCGGCGGCAGTTCCGGCGCGCTGGCGCCGCCCAGGTACAGCACGCGCTCGAAGGCGGGGTCGGGGTAGCCGAGCGACAGCCGCATGGTGAAGCGGTCCAGCTGCGATTCGGGCAAGGCATGCGTGCCGATCTGCTCCAGCGGGTTCTGCGTGGCGATCACGAAAAACGGCGACGGCAGCGCGTGCGTGGTGCCGTCATGGGTCACCTGCCCCTCGGCCATGGCCTCGAGCAGCGCGCTCTGGGTCTTGGGCGGCGCGCGGTTGATCTCGTCGGCCAGCACCACCTGTGCGAACACCGGGCCGCGATGGAAGCGGAACTCGCCTGCGTCGCGGACAAAGACGGAAACTCCGATCAGGTCGGCCGGCAGCAGGTCGCTGGTGAACTGCACGCGCTGGTATTGAAGCCCGAGCGTGCGCGCCAGCGCATGGGCCAGCGTGGTCTTGCCGACGCCGGGCACGTCTTCCAGCAGCAGATGGCCGCGTGCCAGCATGCAGGCCAGCGCCAGCCGCACCTGCTGCGGCTTGCCAAGAACGATGCGGCCCAGCTGGGCCTGGGCCTCGGACAGCGAAGCGACGATGCGTGGGCGAGCTGTCACGTTGGACCTCGGCGCAAAGATGGAAAAAGCGGGTGGATGTGGGGAATATCGGGTGAAGACCAGCGCATTGTAGCGGCGCGGGCGGCACGCGGCACCGTCTGTTTCCGTACGGAGACAGTGGATGCCCCGGCGCTGTCTGCATGGTTATGGTGCAGCGCCTGCGCCAGATCGCGCCGGTTCTGGCATCATGAGCCTGTCGGGCCACCGCGGCCCTTCCCATTCCTCTTTCCGCTGCCTGTGCCGCGCCTGCTGCAATGACCTCGCTGGACCCCTGCGCCGACCTGCCTTCTTCCGTCCTGTCTGCCGATGCCGGCGCGCTGCCGCGCCTGGTGCAGGCCTTCCACGCCAACGGTTTCGTGATCCTGCGCGGCTTTGCCGATGAGCCGGCGTGCGCGGCGCTGGAGGCGGTAACGCGTGAGCACCTGGCGGCGGCGGTGCCGCCGGTGGAGTTCGAGGCCGACCTGGGCTATCCCGGTGCGCCGGCCGCGCGCGATGCCGCCGGCGGCGGCACGGTCAGGCGGCTGCGCCAGGCCTACGGGCGCGACGAGGTCTTCCGTCATTGGGCCAGCAACCCGAAGCTGGTGGCGCTGGTGCAGGCGCTGCTGGGCGAGCCCGCCCGCATCACGCTGGCGCACCACAACTGCGTGATGACCAAGCATCCGCACTATGGCAGCCAGACCGGCTGGCACCGCGATACGCGCTACTGGTCGTTTGCCCGGCCGGAACTGGTGACGGTGTGGCTGGCGCTGGGCGACGAGGATGAGCGCAATGGCGTGCTGCGCGTCATCCCGGGCTCGCACCAGGCGAAGCTGGAGCCGGGCCAGCTGGACCCGGCCGAATTCCTGATCGAAGCCCACCCGGCCAGCCAGCCCCTGCTGGATGCCGCGCAGCCGCTGGCGCTGCACCGCGGCGACGTGCTGTTCTTCGACAGCCGGCTGTTCCATGCGGCCGGCCGCAATGCGTCCAACGCGGTCAAGCTGTCAGTGGCGTTTGCGTATTTCGGGGCCAGCAACCGGCCGCTGGATGGCACGCGCTCTGCCGAGTTCGGCAGCGTGGAGCTGCCCGCGGCAGTCTGATCCCCGCGGCTGCGCTCAGGTGCGCAGCCCGACCAGCCCGGAAATCTTCTCCGAAGCTTCCAGCAGCGGCGGCAGGAAACGCTCCAGCATCTCCTGCGCGCTGGTGCGGTTGGCCTGGCCGCTGATATTGATGGCGGCGATGGTGTGGCCGGCGCGGTTGCGGATCGGCGCGGCCAGTGACACCAGCCCTTCTTCCAGCTCCTGGTCGTTGAGCGCCCAGCCGCGCTTGCGGATGTCGGCGACGATGGCCTTGAGTGCATCCACGTCGGTGACGGTGCGGCCAGTGCGCGCGCGCAGTTCGGTGGCGCGCAGCACGCTGTCGAGCTCGGGCTCGGCCAGGCCGGCCAGCAGCACCCGCCCCATCGACGAGCAATAGGCCGGCAGGCGGCTGCCGATCGACAGGTTGATGGTCATGATCTTGCGCGCCGGCACGCGCAGCACGTAGACGATCTCGGTGCCGTCCAGCACCGAGATCGAGCAGCTTTCATGCACCTGCTGCGACAGCGTCTCCATGATCGGCTCGGCCAGGTTCCAGAACGGCATCGAGGTCAGGTAGGCGAAGCCCAGGTCCAGGATCTTGGGCGTCAGCCGGAACAGGCGGCCGTCGGCCTGCACGTAGCCCAATCCCACCAGCGTCAGCAGGATGCGGCGCGCGCCGGCGCGCGTCAGGCCGCTGGCCTGGGCGATCTCGGTCAGCGTCTGGGCCGGGTGCTGCGCGTTGAAGGCCCGGATGACCGACAGCCCGCGTGCAAAGGACTGCACATAGCTGTCGCTCGGCTTTTCGGGCGTGGCGGCGGCGCTGTCGGCGGTCTGCGGTGCTTGCGGCGGGTTCTGGCGGGAATCGGTGGGGCTGGCCATTTGCGTAGCCCGGCGCGGTTCGCCGGATTGGCACGGAAAGGCCGAAAGGGTAGAGGAAATGCCGGGATTGCGCCAGTACCGGCCCCGGACATGGCCTGGCGCCCGGCGCGTGGGTGGGTTACCGGAAGCTGCGCTGCGCCAGCACGAACACCGCCGCCACCACGCACAACACGGCAAAGCCGTGCAGCATGTCCATGCCGGCCAGCAGCGTGGCCTGCCGGTCGACTTCCAGCGAGATTTTGGCCAGGCTCGTTGCCGAGAGCGCATCCGGCGCCTGCAGCACCGGGTTGTAGCGCGTGATGTGCTCCACCAGGTGGGTGCGGTGCTGCGCCAGGCCGTCCTGCATGAACACGCTGGCCAGGCCCGTGCCCATGGCCGAGGCAATCTGCTTGCACACGTTCTTGAACTGGTAGGCGTGCGAGAAGTCCTCGACCGGCACTTCCAGGTAAGTCATCGACGCCACCTGCACCATCAGCAGCACCGGCGTCAGCCCTTCAAGCAGCACCACCGGCACCAGCGCGTAATCCGGCGCGCCTGGCATCAGCTGCTGCGACAGCAGCATCGCCGCGCAGGCGTAGACGACAAAGCCGATGGCAATCACGCGCCGCTTGCGGAACACCAGTGCCATGCCCAGCGTGATGACGATGGCGCCGATTGTCGACACCGTGCCGCTGGTCGACAACAGCATGCAGGTGGTGCGGAAGGTCAGCCCCAGCCCGGTCTGCGTAAGCGAGGGCAGCAGGAACGACCAGGCCGACGAGAGCAGGTAGTACAGCGTGTAGAAGCCCAGCCCGTACAGGTACTGGCGCCCGGCCAGTCGCGAGAAGTCGATCCACGGGTCCGGATGGCGATACAGCCGCCAGCCGCTGAAGGCGAACAGTGCCAGCCCGCACAGCGCGGCCAACGGCATTTCCAGCGAGCTGAAGAAGCGCGTGTAGCGCATCTCCTGCAGGGTGTGCAGGAACACCAGCGCGCCCAGCGCGGCGGCGATAGCGGCGGGCCAGTCCAGTGTCGATACCGGCGGATGCGGGTCGCGCGGCGCGCGGGTCGGGTAGGTCAGCGCCACCGACAGCAGCACCGGCAGGGCAATGCCGGCCTGGAACAGGAACACCGCGCGCCAGCCGATATCGTCCAGGAAGATGCTGGTCAGCCAGGGCGTGATGGCCAGCATCGAGAATGCGCCGCCGCCGAAGCGCAGCATCAGCGGGCCGCGCTCGGCCGGCGTCGACACCAGTTGCACCAGGATGCGCGAGGCCGCGAACAGGCCGCCGGCACCCAGCCCCTGCACCGCCTTGCCGGTGACCAGCCCGGTGGGGCTGGCAAACTCGGCGCAGATCAGTGAGCCCAGGATGAACACTAGCAGCGACCCCATGGTGAAGCGCTTGTAGGTGGTGCGGCGCGCGACCTGGTCGAGCACCATGTTCATCAGCACCGCGGTGGCCGCGTAGGCCGAGATCGCGTACAGATAATCTTCCGGCGCGGCACCGACGCCGCCCTGGATATGCTGGCTGGCCACGCCCATCATCAGCGTGGAAGAGAAGTCGATGCCGGTCACCAGCCCGAGCGTCAGGCCGAACAATGAAAGACGCCAGTGACCCATTTCCGGGTGACTGGCGAGTTGCATGCGCGGGCGCTGGGGTGTGGGGGCGGCGGGGGCTAGGGCTGCTGGAACTGCGGGGGCTGAGGCGTCCGGTCCAGCGGGGACAGGCGTTTGTTGCATCGCTCAAGCATAATGTAGGCCTGCCGTCGGGAACTACAGCTTGTCAGGGAAACATTGTCCGGTGAACGAAACAATCCAATGGAATGATTGGGAGGCGTTCTGCTGCGTGGTCGAGCAGGGGACGTTCACGGCCGCGGCGGAGCAGCTGGACTGCCCCAAGTCGCGCGTCTCGGCCGCGGTGGCGCGGCTGGAAACCGCCATCGGCGCCAAGCTGCTGGAGCGTACTACGCGGCGCATGCGCCTCACGGATGCTGGCAAGGCGGTCTACCGCGATGTCGCCCCGTTGTTTGCGCGCCTGCGCGAAATCCGCCAGGAAACGCTGGCGCGTGAAGAGCGCGTGCAGGGCGTGCTGCGCATCGCCACACCCTATGAGTTCGGCGCCCAGCAATTGGGTGGCGTGATTTGCCGCACGCTGGCCGCGCACCCGGCCCTGGACGTGGCCGTGGAAATCACCCAGGGCCTGGTCGACCCGATCCGCGACGGGTTTGACGTGGCCTTCGTCGTCGTCGATACCGACCTGCCGGACTCCGGCACGGTGGCGCGCCGCATCTACCACGTCGAGCGCGGTCTGTTTGCCGCGCCGGCGCTGGCGGCCAGCCTGCCGGCGCAGTTGCGCCCGGAAGACCTGGCCAATATGCCGACGCTGACCACGCCCGGCGACACCGTCTGGGAATTCACCCGCGACGGCCAGACCGTGTCCGTGCCGATCCGTCCGCGCATGCAGACCCACAACGCCGAACTGCGGCTGCAGGGCGCGCTGGCGGGGCTGGGCATTGCCCGGCTGTCGGTCATTTATTGCGAGGCCGAGATCGCGCAAGGGCGGCTGGTGCGCGTGCTGCCGGACTACCCGCTGCCGCCGCTGCGCGTGTTCGCGCTGCTGCCGGACCGGCGGCTGCAGCCGCGCAAGGTGCGGGCCTTCATGGAAGCGATCGAATCGATGATGGTGTCCGAGCTGGAGCCCGAGGCGGGCCTGGACGGGGGGATGGGGGCGGAAGCAGCCGCGAGCGGGCAGGCTGAAGGAGAGGCCCGCCCGGCGGGTTGAGGGCGCTGGCGGGCCGCCACGGCCGGGGCCGTGGCAAGGGGAGGGGCAGGGACTCAGGCGCCGTCGGTGAACGCGTCGCGACGGTCGGTGGTCTTGGCGCCGTCAGTGAACGGGTCGGCCTTGCCCAGCCTGGCGCCGTCCAGGAACGGATCAGCCTTGCTGGCGTGGGCGATGCTGCCATCCAGGCGGGCGATGTCGGAAACGGGTTCGGAGGCGTGGGCAGCGGCCGCGGCAAACGACAGGCTGGCGGCGCACAGCAGGGAAAGCGCCAGGCTGCGGCGTTGGGCGATGGTCTTCATGGTGTGTGGTCCTTCTCAGGCAGGATGCGTGGCGGAAGCGCCACGATGCCTGTAATGTAGGACTTCACACTGAGCAGAAAAAGGGTCAATTCTCGACACACTGTCCAAAGTTCTGGACAATGTGCCGAGCCGCCGCTGGCTCAGTAATGCATGCCGAAGATGCTGGCGCCCAGCCGCGCGATCACCATCAGCAGGATCTGCGCGATCACGAACAGCACCAGCGGCGATACATCGAAGCCGCCCAGGCGCGGCACCACGCGCTGGATCGGGCGCAGCACCGGCGCGGTCAGGTGGTCGATGGCCGGGGTGATCGGCGAATGCGGGTTGACCCACGACAGGATCGCCATCAGCAGCGTGACCCACATCACCAGGCTGATCGCCCATTTCAGCACATAGAGCAGGGCGGTCAGCAGCATGGCCGGGAGGAAGCCCAGCAAGTCGATGCCGCTGATCAGCGCGACCAGCACCAGGAACACCATCGCGGTCAGCCATGCGCCCACCACCGTGGCCCAGTCGATGCCGCCCACCCCGGGAATGATCCGGCGCAGCGGGCGCACCAGCCAGTCGGTGATCTGGAACACCCCCTGGGAGACCGCATTGCGCGTAGGCAGCCGCGTGAGCTGCATCCACACGCGCAGCAACAGCGCCATGCCGAACAGGGTGAAGACGGTATCCAGCAGGAAGAGAGCGATTTCCGAGAACATCGGTGCGTTTTCCGGTGACGGGTGAAGGTGTCTGCAACCGCACAGATTCTGCCATAGCCGGACGCCGGCACGATGCAACTGTGCGCCCGGGCACGCGACCTGGCGGACAGGTTTGTGCTGGCGGCGCGGTGCACGGCCCCTATAATTGCGTGCGCCCCGGTTGCGGGACCGGCCGCGCTCCCGTGGTCTTGCGCGTTGTTCCTGCGCTTTCATCCTCCTTTGCGCTTTTTCGCCACCTTATGCCCAGCAAGTCCGCCCCGTCCCGGAAATCCACATCGCTTACCAAGGCCGACTTCGAGGCGCTCTCGGATTTCCGCTACCAGTTGCGGCGCTTCCTGCGGTTTTCCGAAGATGCGGCGCGCGCGGAGGGGCTGACCGTGCAGCAATACCTGCTGCTGCTGCATATCCGCGGCTGTGCCGACAAGGACTGGGCCTCGATCGGCGAACTGGCGGAACGGCTGCAGGCCAAGCAGCACGGCGTGGTGGCGCTGGTCAACCGCTGTGAGGCGGCGGGGCTGGTCAGGCGCCGGCTCAACCCCGAGGACCGCCGCGTGGTGCAGGTGCACCTGCTGGCCAAGGGCGAGCGCTACCTGAACCGCCTGGCGATGCTGCACCGGACCGAGCTGGAATCGCTGCGCGGCGCTTTCCGCGTGGCCCGCATCACCCAGTTCAACGACGACGGCGCCGAGCGCGCTTGAGCCCCGGCAGGCCAGCACTGCCAGCCGGTTACAGGCAGTTACCAATCACAAGTTCCGGTGACACCCGCTGGCCGCCGGCGGCCCTAGACTCGCGCGCATTCCCCAACACGCGCAGCGCGCAGGAGTCCTGACATGTCCATCCCCCTTCGTTCGGTTGTGCTTGCGGTGCTTGGCGCCGGTGCGCTGGCCGGGTGTGCCACGCCGTATGGCTACGACAACGGCTATGGCGGAGGGTACGGCGGCAGCTACGGTGGTGGCTATAACAGCAGCGGCTATGGCAGCAGCGGTTATGGCGGCAGCACCACCATCAGCGGCTACCCGGCGCAGCAGGGCTACCCGCAGGCATCGGGCTACCCGCAGGGGTATCCGCAGCAAGGGTATCCGCAACAGGGTTACCCGCAGCAAGGCTATCCCCAGCAGGAATACCCGCAGTCTTCCCACCCGCAGCAGCCGTATCCGCAGCAGTCATATCCGGACGGCAGCTATGGCAACAACCATGGCAACCAGGCCTACGGCGTGCGCTACGGCTGGGTCGAGGCGATCGAGGTGGTGCCCGGACAGCCGCCTTCGACCAGCGGCGCGGGCGCCGTGGTCGGGGGCATAGTGGGCGGGCTGCTGGGCCACCAGGTCGGCGGCGGCCGCGGCAATACAGTGGCCACCATCGGCGGCGCCGTGGCAGGCGCGGTGGCCGGCAACGAGGTCGAGAAGCGCACCGGCTCCTCTGCCGCAGCCTACCGCGTGCGCGTGCGCACCAGCGACAACGCCTACCTGACGCTGACGCAGTCCAACGCCTACCAGATGCGCATCGGCGACCGCGTCAAGGTCGAGAACGGCGTAGCCGTGCCGTATTAGGCCTGCGTGCCGAACAGCTGCGCGTAGTCCTCGCGCAGCTGGCGCTTGAGCAGCTTGCCCGCCGTGTTGCGCGGCAGGTCCGCGACGAACACGATGCGCTTGGGCACCTTGAACGGCGCCAGCGCCTGGCGCGCATGGGCGATCAGCTCTTCCTCGGCGGCGTCTTCATGGCCGCGCTTGCGCACCACGCAGGCGGCCACTGCCTCGACCCACTTCGGGTGCGGCAGCGCGAACACCGCTGCCTCGGCCACGGCGCCGTGGGTGTACAGGCACTCTTCCACCTCGCGGCTCGATACCAGCACGCCGCCTGAATTGATCACGTCCTTGATCCGGTCCACCACGTACAGGTAGCCCTCGGCATCCATATAGCCGAGGTCGCCGGAATGGAACCAGCCGCCGGTGAAGGCTTCAGCGGTCTGTTCGGGCTTGTCCCAGTATTCCGTTAGCAGTTGCGGCGAGCGATGCACGATCTCGCCCAACTCGCCAGGCGCCACGTCCTGCATGGTCTCGTCGACGATGCGGGTCTCGACGTTCAGCACCGGCCGGCCGGCGGACGCCGGGCGCCCGGCATGCTCGTCGGGCCCCAGCACCGTGGCCAGCGGCCCGATCTCGCTCTGGCCGTAGCAGTTGTAGAAACGCAGTGCCGGCAGCTTCTGCTGCAGCTCCAGCAGCACCGGCACCGGCATGATCGAGGCCCCGTAGTAGGCCTTGGTCAGCGACCCCAGCCGCGCCGGATCGAAGTCCGCATGGCGCAGCAGCGCGATCCACACCGTGGGCGGCGCAAAGAAGCTGGTGATGCCCTCGGCGTGGACAGTGCGCAGGCAATAGCCGGCCTCGGGGCTGTCGGCGATCAGCGTGGTGCCGCCGCACAGCAGCAGCGGCATCAGGAACACATGCATCTGCGCCGAGTGGTACAGCGGCAGCGCGGCCAGCGAGTAGTCCGATTCGCGGATATCGCAGGCGGCGATGGTGCTGACGTATTCGGCCAGCAGCGCGCGATGGGTCAGCACGGCACCCTTGGGGGCGGAGGTGGTGCCCGAGGTGTACAGGATCTGCGCAGGCGTGGTGTCGGTGAGCGAATCGGACACCGGTGCGGCGGGGCCGCTGGCGGCGGCGGCCAGGACATCGCGCACCTTGCCGCCGTGCAGCGTGCCGCTGACCTTGCAGGGCAGGCCCTCGACGCGGTCGGCCAGCGCCGGATCGGCAAAGATCGCGCTGGCGCCCGATTGCGTGACGATGTACTCGGCTTCCGCGTGCGTCATCGAGAAATTGACCGGCACATGGATCAGGCCGCTGCGCAGGCAGGCCAGCCACAGCAGCACATAGGCGTCTGAGTTCTTGCCGAAGGCGGCCACGCGGTCGCCGGGGCGCAGGCCCCATTGCGCCAGCGCGCCGGCCACGCGGGCCGCGGCCTCATCCAGCTGGCGGTAGGTCCAGGCCCGGTCGCCGAAGCGGATAGCGGTCTTGCCCGGGCTGCGCCGCACGGCGCGGGCAATGGCGTCGGGGATGGTGTTGCGCAGGGCGCGCTGCTGCTCTGACTGCATGGTGTGGTCTCCATTGTTATGGTGGGTCCAGCAAGTCTTGAAGCCAAGCGCCGAGGATAAAGGCTGCCGCCCGGCCATGGCAAGGCGGCAGCGTCTCGGGGTGGGACTACAGCGCGTCGGGGTGGGCTACAGCGCTTCCGACAGGAACACCAGCGCGCGCCCGTGGGCCAGTGCGGCGCTGGGCTGGTGGTAGGAGCCGCGCGCCCAGCAGTTGAAGCCGTGGTCCGCGCCCTGGTAGACGTAGATCTCGCTGCCGGGTTTGCCGGCCATGGCGTCGCGCACGCCTTGCACGGCCTCTGGCGGGATGTGCGCGTCGAGCGCGCCGTAGTGGAACTGCACCGGCACACGGATGTTCGCCGCCTCTTGCAGCTGGTTCTGGATGCCGCCGCCGTAGTAGGGCACGGCCGCATCCACCAGCCCGCGCGCCGCGCTCAGGTACGACAGCAGGCCGCCGAAGCAATAGCCCACCGCAGCCACCTTGCCGGCGCCGGTGTGCTGGCGCAGCACCTGCACCGTGGCGGCAATATCGTCCAGTGCGGCCGTGACATCCACCGCCTTGCGCAGCGCCATGCCGCGCGCCATGTCGTCGCCTTCGTAGCCCAGTTGCACGCGTGGCGCCTGGCGCCAGAACACGTCCGGCGCCAGCACCGCATAGCCGTCGGCGGCGTACTGGTCCGCCACGGCGCGGATATGCTCGTTGACGCCGAAGATCTCCTGCAGCAGCACAATGCCCGGCGCGCCGGGCTGCACGCCTGCCGGCGGCAGGCTCAGGTAGGCATCGAAGCTGCCCGCGGCGGTGTCAACGCGGATCCACTGGCTGTCGGGGATGGCTGTCATGGGGAAAGGCTCTCCGGAAGGGGGCTGAACAGGAAACCTGCAAGTTTGCCACTGTGCGCCGCTTCGTGCAGCGCAGCCCGCCCCGACGCTGCTGCCGTCAGTACGCGCGCGACTGCTGGTAGCGCTTGTTCCAGTTGTCGGTGTAGGCCCTGACCACGGCGGCGTCGCCGCGGATCAGCATGCCGTTCTCGGCGTTGCGCTCCTGCGCCGACTTGGTGAAGTTGAACGATCCGGTGAAGACCGCCTGGTCGTCGAACACCATCACCTTGTTGTGCGCAATCGCGGGCTTGTTGTCGATCACCACCGGCACGCCGGCGTGCTTGAGGTAGGTGGCGCTGGTATAGCGCTCGGACTGCTGGCTCTTGTCCAGGATCACGCGCACGTCCACGCCGCGCCGGTGCGCCTGCGCCACGGCCTCGGCAATCGGTGCGCTGGTGAACGAATAGGCCTGGATCAGCAGGCGATGGCGCGTGCTGCGGATGGCATTGATCAGCAGCGCCTGGCAACTCGCGCCATCGGGCACGAAGCACAGCGTGTAGCCGCTGCCATCGGCAAAGGGCTTGGCCGGCACCGGCTTCGCATCCGGCGGCTGGGCCGGCTGGGCCGGCTTGCCGGTGCGCGTGGGAAAGTGGTTGGCGACGGCCTCGTTGAAGGTCTCGCTGATGCTGTTGGCGATGGTGTCGGTCACCTGGTCGAAGGTGGATGCCGAGCGGGCGTGCGCCAGCAGCGCGAAGGGGCTGAACGAGGTGAAGGCCGACACGGCGGCGGCCAGGCCCAGGCCCAGCACGGCCCGGCGAATGAATCTGTAAGTCACGGCGGATCTTTGCGTCGGTGAATGACGGCATGCGCGCGCCGCGCGCCGCATGCTGTCGGGGGCGGGTCCGCAGCGTAGCAGCCGCATACGCCACTGGCAAAGCGTGATTGTGTAACAGGATCTGCTGCTGGCTATGCGGTGCAGCATCGGTGCGCCGCCGCTGCCCTTGGGACTATCCGCACCCGCGCCTATGATGGATGGAACCCCCGCGGGGCCGCCCGCCAAGGAGAGGGATATGAGCAACCATACCTACAAGCTGGTCGAGATCGTCGGATCTTCACCCGATGGCTGCGACCAGGCCATCCAGAGCGCCATTGACAAGGCCGGTGAAACCATCAAGAACATCGACTGGTTCGAAGTGGTGGAAACGCGCGGCCACATCACCAACGGCAAGATCGCGCACTACCAGGTCACGCTCAAGATCGGTTTCCGCGTGACCTGAGTGCGGCGCCGCGCTTGCGCGGCGGAATTTGTTGCCGGCACAGGCTGCTCGGCCTGTGCGGCTTAGTGCGCGCGTGTGTTCCAGATGGGGGTACCGGCAAAAGGGCTCTTCACGGATTCGTGGGTGCTTGCCCTTGGCATCCATCATCATTTGATGCCACGCCAGACCTTGGACAGAATTGCCTCGAGCGCCAGGCAATCCTCTTCGCTCAACTCGCGGGTAAGATGAGCGCAAGCGCGCCAGAAGGTTGGCAAGGCCTGATCCAGCAGCTCCCTGCCCTCATCGGTCAGTGCCAACTCAAGGCTGCGTCGATCGTCCTTGCGATGTTCGCGTGCAAGCAGGGCGCGTGCCTCCAGCCAATCCAGCAGGCCGGTGGCTGAGGAACGGGTCACGCCAAAATAGTCCGCAATTACCGAGGGCGTGAGCGGCCCGACATCCAGCAGTCCGCGCTCGGCCAGCGAGAACAGCATCAACACGTCCAGCTTGTTCTCGGTGATGCCATGCTCGCGCAACTTTGCGTTGACCACGCCCATCACGTCGTCGCTCAGCCAAAGCAACATCAGGCCAGCCGCAGCCTTCTTTCGGCTGGTGCCCCGCTCCGCGGTGGCAGCAAGCAGTTTCAAATGGGGCGCGATGGCTTGCTTGGCTTCGGCGCGATGGGTAGTGTTGATCTCGCTCGTCATAGGGTCCGGTTGGCGGCCGCGTACCGCGGAATCTGATACGGGGGGCATATAGTGTGTTGATCGTATCAGACTTCACACAGAAGCATCACGCAACGGAATGAGCCGTCGGCGCGGAACTGCTATGCATGCCCGCCAGCACTGGATTCGGCGCGGCTGGCCAGGCCCCCCATGCAGAGGTATTTGATCTCAAGATAGTCATCAAGGCCGTGACGGGAGCCTTCCCGGCCCTGGCCCGACTCCTTGATGCCACCAAATGGCGCAACTTCCGTCGAGATCGAGGTCTCGTTGATGCCGATCATTCCCGCTTCGATGGCGCCCGCAACCCGCCACACCCGCCTTATGTCACGGGTATAGAAATAGGCGGCCAAGCCATAAGGCGTGGCATTTGCCAGCGCAATGGCCTCATCCTCCGATTCGAAGCGAAACAGCGCAGCAAGCGGGCCGAAGGTTTCCTCCCTGGCCACCAGCATCTCGCTGCTGGCTTCGGTCAGCACAGTGGGCTCGAAGAAGTTCCCGCCCAATTCATGGGGCTTTCCGCCCAGCATCAGGTGGGCGCCCCTGGCAAGCGCATCGGCGACATGCGCCTGCACCTTGTCCACCGCGCGCGCATCGATCAGTGGACCCTGGTCGACCGCGCCGGTACTGGCGGGTCCCACCTTGAGTCCCATTGCCGCCTCAGTGAACTTGCGCGCGAAGGCATCGTAGACCGAGGACTGCACCAGGATACGGTTTGCGCAAACACAGGTCTGGCCCGTGTTCCGGAACTTGGCAAGCAAGGCGCCTTGTACCGCGGCATCGATGTCGGCATCATCGAAAATGATGAGTGGCGCGTTGCCACCGAGTTCGAGGGATACCCGCTTCATGGTGTCCGCACAGCGCCGCATCACCTGCTTTCCTACCTCCGTGGAACCGGTGAAGGACACCTTGCGCACGGTCTGGTTGTCATACCAGGCGTTGACCACCTTCGCAGAACGAGATGTAGGTACCACGTTGACCACCCCTCGGGGCACGCCGGCCTGTTCAGCCAACTGCGCCAGTGCCAGCGCGGACAGCGGCGTATCGGAGGCGGGCTTGGCCACGACCGTGCAGCCAGCGGCCAAGGCCGGCGCCATCTTGCGCGCCACCATCGCGAGCGGAAAATTCCACGGCGTCAGAATGGCGACCACGCCCACTGGCTCCTTGATGGCCAGAAGTTTTCGGTCCGCGACGGGTGCCGGGATGAAATCGCCGTAGCCGCGCCGCGCTTCCTCGGCAAACCATTCAAGATAAGCGGCCGCGTACATGACCTCGGCATCGCTCTCGGCCAGCGGCTTGCCCTCCTCCGCCGAGATCAACGCTGCGAGTGCGCCTCGATTGGCCAGCAGTGCCGCATGCCACTGCTTCAGGATGGCTGCGCGGTGCCCGGCCGGCAAGGCCTTCCATGCCGGCAGTGCCGCGGCCGCTGCAGTCACCGCTTGTTCCGCTTCCTCGGGTCCGCAGTCGGCCACTTGCGCGATTTCCAGGCCGCTGGCCGGATCCCGCACGGGAAAGGTTGCGCCGTCGCCGGCGGCGCTCCAGCGCCCATCGATATAGGCGCGAGTCATTAAAAGGGACGAGCTAGTGAGATTCATGGTCCTGGTAGCGAGTGGACTTGACCACCGGCGTGATGAGTGTGGTGTGGGTATGGCTGGCACCGGGCCAAGCTGCGCGTTCGTGGCGGCTGCCGATGCAAGGGCGAATAGCTTCCGGGGTCATCTCGTGCATGACGCCGTCGCCGGTTCACCGCGGAGATACTCCTGCGCCTTTCCGCTACGTTTGATCTCGTCCCACTGTTGCGGGCTTAACTGAGGCATCTGGAAAGCCGGGCCAGGACGGCAATACCAGCCGGGGTTGTGAAGCCGACTCAGCAAGTCCATGCGAGGCGTATCGAGATAGAGCCGCTCGGCGTCCAGGACTGCGTCGTCGTCCACGTGCATCGCCACGATGTCGGCGACCACGATGGTGCGCGCGCCGTCGATGTCGAGCAGGTTGCGCACGCTGCATTCAAATGAAGCCGGGCTCATGGCGATCCGCGGCGTTGAAATCCTGGTCCCGGGAACCAGGACCAGGTCAGCCTCAGCAGCTTCATTCACATGCGCCGGGAAATCGACCGCCGTGACGTTCATGCGACGGGCCAGCGCCGTCGACACCAGATTCACGGTGAACTCACCGCGCGCGCGAATATTCCTGGCTGTGTCTTTCGGCCCGTCATCGCGGAATCCGATGCCGACACAGAAGATGGGCGGGTTGCCCGACAACAGATTGAAGAATGAGAACGGCGCGACATTGATTGCCCCAGCCTCATCCATGGAGGAGATCCAGGCGATCGGCCTGGGCACGATGACAGCGGACAGCAGCTTCTGCCGCGCCGCGCCGTCGAGTGCTTGCATGTCTATGTACATTGGGACTCACCCCTGGAGATTGGGGTGCCTCGGAAAACTCAGGATTTCGTCGTCGGCTTGGCGCCGGCAGCGGCACGCGCGTCGGCGAATGCACGGTCACTGCGCTTGCAGCGGCAGCGGCCAATCTGATGCAACTCGATCAGATTGCCCACAGGGTCGCGCAGGAACAGCTGTTTCAACTCCGGGGCCGCGACGTTGTCGAGTTTCCAGAAGTCCACCTTCATGCGCAGCAACTCTGCCTCCGTCGCGAGGATATCGCGCACAGCCAGTGCAACGTGGTTGTCGACAGGATCCTTGCCAGGTCCCTGCGCGTAGGGCGAAGGACTGTCGCTTCCGAGCAGGTGGATCTGGCAATCATTGCCCATGTCAAGAAAATAGCCGGGAATGCCGGGAATGTTCCAGCGTCCGTCATCCGTGTCCAGACCGAGTACGCCGCCGTAGAAAGCGCCCATGGCTTCGACCTTGTCGATGGGCATACGTACCGCGTGGTGATGAAGCTCGAGAATCTCAATAGCCATGTTTGGCTCCTTCTTCGAAATTGAATTGGCAGGCAGCAACGACGGCTGACTTTGCATCTCGCGCCGCCTTCGATATATGATACGGTCCACGTACTATCTGTCAAGCGAAGGATAGTTCCGGTTATCGATGCCAACTGGCGTTGACGCAGCTCAAGGAGATTTCATGCGCACCTTTGATCAAAGCACCATCCAACATATCGCCGAACAACTCGAGATGGCCGAAGCGAGCCGCCAGCAGATCTCGCAGCTTTCAGCGAGCTATCCAGACATGACCGTCGATGACAGCTACGCGATACAGAGTGCCTGGACCGCGCTCAAGCACGCCTCGGGCCGACGGTCGATTGGCGCCAAGGTCGGCCTGACCTCCCGTGCGATGCAGGCGGCAGTTGGAATCGACGAACCGGATTTCGGCGTGCTTCTGGATGACATGCTGCTGCCTGATAACGTGGTTCCTGCAAGCCGGTTCATCGAGCCGCGCGTGGAGGTGGAACTGGCGTTCGTGCTCGAGCGCGACCTGTGCGGCCCCGGCATCGGTGCCTGCCAGGTGCTGGACGCCACCGCCTATGTCATGCCGGCGCTCGAATTCATCGACGCGCGCATCCAGCGCATCGACCCTGTCACAGGCAGAACGCGCCGGGTCCTGGACACCATTGCCGATAACGCCGCCAATGCGGCGCTGATGCTCGGTGGCAATCCGATCCGACCAGGCTCCGTGGATCTCCGCTGGTGCGGGGCCTTGCTTAGCCGCAATGGACTTATCGAGGAGACGGGCATTGCGGCGGGCGTGCTGAACCACCCCGCCAACGGGGTGGCGTGGCTGGCAAACCGCCTGGCCAGGGAAGGGCGCAAATTGTCCGCGGGGGACATCGTCCTATCGGGATCATTTACGCGTCCCTTGCTGCTTGCCGCGGGTGACGTGGTGCATGCCGATTTCGGCAGACTGGGAAGCCTTTCCTTCCGTTTGGCCTAGGCCTCCACAATTTTCAGTGGCGTGCGGCCTTGGCGTCATCGCACCCCGCGCCACCTCCGATGTACGCGCCGGCAGGATTTCCCAACACCACTACCCATTCGGGCTGGATGGTTGCGAGAGACGCGCCGGCGACACTCTTCCGGAATATCGATGTTGAACAATCACTTCAAGCAGGGCCTGCGCGACGGCGTCACGCAAATCGGAATCTGGGCCGCCCTGGCCCAGGCTTGCACTACGGAAATTATGGCCGCCGCGGGATTCGACTGGTTGCTGATCGATGCCGAGCACGGCCCAAACGATCTGCGCTCGGTGCTGGCGCAGCTACGAGCGGCATCTCCCCATGACACCGCCGTTGTGGTGCGCCCGCCAAGCGACGATCCGGCGCTGCTGCGGCAATACCTTGACGCGGGCGTGCAAACCTTGCTGATCCCCATGGTGAATTCGGCCGCTCAAGCACGGGCGCTGGTTCGGACCGTAAGCTATCCGCCGCGGGGCACGCGGGGCGTGGCAAGCTCGCTGATCCGCGCCTCGCGCTATGGTGCCGATGTCGACTACCTGTCCCAGGCTGCGGAATCGCTGTGCGTTATCGCCCAGATCGAATCGTTGGCCGCGCTGGACGAGCTGGAAGGGATCCTGGCCGTGCCCGGAATCGATGGGGTATTTTTCGGTCCTGCGGATCTGGCCGCCAGCATGGGGCATATCGGGCGAGCAGGACACAATGATGTGCAGCAAGCCCTCCATGACGGGATTGTGCGGGTCCGCAGCGCCGGCGGCCGCTGCGGCATCTTTTGTGCCGACGAAGCCCAGGCTCAGCGCTATTTGGACTGGGGTTGCTCGTTCGCCGCAGTAGGCTCTGATGTCGGACTGCTCGCGCAAGGTGCGCAATCCTTGCGTACCCGCTATACGGATGCAGTTCTGGCGCATGCGCCCCACCGTCATGCAGGAGGAACCGCTTCCTAGCCAGGTCCCGGGTAGGCAAGTAGTTTTCCAGCCAACTCCACTGCATATTTGCTGGCATAAAAAAATCGGCCGACGCGAGACTGCCGTCGGCCGGGTGCAGGGAAACCTGGTGTCGTCAGCCCAAACGCGACCAGCTCAATCGAACTGGTACGAATAAGTCATGTTGATCCGCGGCGACCGATGGCTCGCATTGGTCGGCTTGTCACCCACCGGTTGTGCCACCGACAGGTCCAGCGTGTAGTAGCGCCGGTCCGAGAAGCGCGCACCGATGGCCACCGATGACAGGCTGCGGTGCGACAGCGACACGCTGTTGGAGAACACGCGCGCCACGTCAGCCAACACATAGGGCTGGATCGTGCGCAGATAGGCCATGTCGGGCAGGAACAGGCGGCTGATTTCCGCCGAGGCCCCCCAGCCCTTGTCGCCCGCCACTTCGCCGGCGGGATAGCCCAGCCCGAAGAAGCGGCCGCCGAAGCTGATCTGCTCGCCCGAGGCCAGGCGGTCGCCGCTGTACTGGCCGGCTGCGGCCACGGTGAGGCCGAATCCCGCCGGCAGGTCTTTCGACTGCGACAGCAGCAGCCGCGTGCGGAAGAAGCTCAGGTCATTGGTGTTGTTCTGGCGGCTCGCACCCAGCGCATCGAAACCCTTGTACAGGCCGAGCGTGGCGTTGCGGCTCACGCCTTCGCCGCGCTGCGCGTAGGTCAGCTCCGCGGTGCCCACGCGCACGTTGGTGCCCAGCGTCACGCGCGTGCCGGTGGCGGTGTGGGTGTAGCGCTCGAACTGGTCGGCGCCATAGAAGCCGCCGGTCAGCGTGAGCGTATGCGCGTTGGACAGCAGCAGCGGATAGTTGAGCGAGCCGCCGATGCGCTTGGTGTCGTTGACGTAGCGCGGGTTGAACCCGATCGCCTCCAGCGTGGCGTTCTGCGGCACGCCGCGGTAGTGCGAGGCGTTGAGCCGCGCGATCATGCCCTCGGTGCCGAGCGGCTGCGCGTAGCTGGCGGCGTAGTACTCCTCGTTGTCGCGGCCCTTGGGGAACAGCGCCGAGACCGAGATCTGCTCGCCCAGCGGTGTCAGGCTGTTGGTAGTCGCTGTGGCAATGGCGCGCAGGCCCGGCGACATGTATTCGATGCCGGTGCCGAAGGTGAACGGCTTGCGCTTGACGTCGAGCACCATCTCGCAGGCGCCGTCGGTGGTGGTCGGCGGCTGCACCGTGGCTGCCACCTGCAGCCCGGGCTGCAGGGCCAGTGCATTGACGTAGTGTTCGAAACGGTCCTGGCGCAGCGGGCGGTCCTGCTGCAGCTTCTCGGCAATGGCGCGCAGCCGGCCCTCTGCCGGGCCCGCCTTGCCAGTGACCGTCACCTTGGCCACATAGCCTTCGACCACGGTGATCAGCACATCGCCGTTGGCAAAATCCTGCGCCGGCACAAAGGCAAACGAGAGCGGATAGCCGCGCTCCTTGTACATCTGCGTCACCGTGTTGGCCGCTTCCAGCAGCTGCGCCACCGTGATCTCGCGGTTGGCCAGCGGCTTGAACTGCGCGGCCACTTCCTCGAACGGCAGCGTCTTCGCGCCCTCGATGCGAAAGCCCCGTGGTGTCAGGCGTGTATTGAGCAGGTCCTGCATGGCCGCCTGCGGCCGTTCGACCTGCACGGTCACGCTGCTGTCCGGCCGGGCCGGAGCAATCTTCGGGAGCGTCTGGGTTGGGTCGCCCTGGACCGGGCTGCGCGGATCGGCCTGGACCAGGCCGTGATGGAACGCGCCGACGCCGACCAGCAGCGCGGCAACGCGATGACGTGCACGCATGGCAAAACCCCTGTAAGGAAATACTGCGGCTATTGACGTCGCGTGCCACTGGCGCGGGGATTGCCGCTACCCCCGGGCGCCTGCTGTCCGATGCTGCCGGCTCAGCGCGTGGCCGCTACGTTGAATCTGGTGTGCTCCGCTGCCCGCGATCAGGCGATCGCCAGGGCAGCGGCTGAGGCAGGATTACTTCTGGCCGAGCGCACCGGTCAGGCCGCCCAGCAGGCCGCCAACCAGGCCGCCGATCGGGCCGGTGGCGCCGGTGGTCGAACCCTTGCTGGTGGTGCTGCCCGCGGTGGAGGTGGCGCCGCCGGTCACGGCGGCGACAACATTGGTGACGGGAGCCAGCGGGCTGGTGGTGCCGGTGCCCGCCGCGGCGCCGGTGACGCCGCCCACCACGCCATTCACCACGCCGCTGACCGCGGTGGTGACCGGTGCCAGCGGCGAACCCGTGCTGCCGCCGGTGGCACTGCCAAGGCCGCCGGTGACGGTGCTGACCAGGCTGGTGACCGGTGCCAGCGGCGAACCGGTGCCGCCGCCGGTGGCACTGCCAAGGCCGCCGGTGATGGAGCTGACCAGGCTGGTGACAGGCGCCAGCGGCGAACCCGTGCCGCCAGCGCCTGCACCGCCCGTCAGCCCCCCGGCCAGCGCAGTCACCGGTGCCAGTACCGGGCTCAGCGCGCCCAGGCCGCCGCCGCTGGCGGGCCCGTTCACTGCGCCGCCCAGCGATGCCACGGTCGTGCCGGTGGCGTTCACCACGCCGCCGACGCCCGAGACCACCGGCGTGTTGGTCTGTTGCAGCGTGGTGCCGGCCGTCGCGAGCGCACCGCCCACAGCCGCCAGCAGGCTGGTGGTCGGGGCGCCCAGGCCCGTGGCCGCGCCCAGCGTCTGCGTGGCGCCGGTCAGCTGCGAGGTGATCGGCACGATCAGCTTGCTGGTGGTGGTGGTCACCTGCTCGACCGCGCCGGTCGACAGCACCGTGGCCAGCGTGCCGCCGGCGTTGCTGACCGTGTCGCCCAGCTGGTCCACCACCGTGCCCAGCGGCGAAGTCAGCGGCGCCAGCGGCGCGAGCTGGCCGGTGCCCAGCCCGCTGACAGCGGTGCCGGCGCTGGACACTGCCTTGCCGAGTTCGGTGACCACATTGCCGGTGCTGGCGACCGTGGTGCCAACCGGGTTGGTCGAATTGGGGATGCTGCCCAGGCCCGCTTGCAGGCCCGTGGCCAGCGCGCCCACGGCATCGCCGGTGGAGGCCACCACGCCGCCCAGGCCACTTTGCGTCTGCGTCGGCACCAGCGGCAGGTTGGCGCTGCCGAGCTGGTTGCCGAGGTCGGTGACGGTGCTGCCCGTATTGCCCAGCACCGTGCCGGCATTGTTGATGACGGTGGCGGTCGGGGTCAGTGCGGTGGGCGTTTCGCCGCCGCCAGTGTTGCCACCGTTGCCGCCCGTTCCACCGGTGCCGCCGGTACCACCTGTTCCGCCGCCCGTGCCACCGGTACCGCCGCCGGCCACGTCAGTGCCGCCGCCGGTGCCACCCGTGCCGCCGGTGCCACCGGTACCCGTAGTCTTGGTGCCGCCATCGGTGCCCGCCGTGTCGCTGGTGCCCATGGAGGTCGATCCGCTGCCGCTGGCGCAGCCACCCAGGGCCAGCAAGGTTGCGAGGAGTGCCGTTACGGCGAATTGTTGTTTGCGCATGTTCTGTTCCCTCATTCCCGTCGTTTAAATCGCTCGGCCGCGCAACGCGTTCGTTTTCTGCGTGCGGCGGTGACGGATATGGCGCAATGGGTATGCCAGCGCTGCGCTGGATCCTGGAAGGGACCCTGCCGAAGTCGGGTGTGGTGCCTGCAACGCCTTGCCAGGCGCGGCTTCCAGGGGAGTGGTGGGAACCGCTTGCGGCGCTGCCGGGGATGGGGTGTCAGGGCGGTTGCGCGTTACGCGTTACGTAACGTGTGTCGTCTGCAGGGAACAAAACAGCCGGAACGGCGGGCTTGCGCCAATGGCGCTCCAGCCAGGAAAGCGCACCGTGCCCGCACGCTGCCAAAGCCTCCCGCCACGGTCATCCGCGCCTCCGCGTTCCCGTGTTCCCGGAACACGTTACGTAGCACGTAACACGTCAGGTCCGTGCCGCAACGGCGTTTGAGCCCGGCCCGTGGCTACCCCGCATCACCGGCAATCCGCGCCAGGCAAGGCCTGCAGCGCTGCGGCCGGTTCCATGCCGGCACCGCCGGCGTTGCTGGCACGCGCCTTGCCATTCGTTGTCCAGACGCGCCGACGATCTCGCGCTCCACTGTCTTGCCGTTCCGGTTCGGAGCGGTCCGCCAGAGGAACAAAGCGAGGCACCGGGGAGGCTCGTCGGCAATCCCATGCGGCGCACAAAAGACAAGACGGCCGGCAGCACCGTGGCCAACAAGACAGGAGAAGGACAATGAAAACCAAGCATCCGTCGCAGCATTCCATGACCTCGCTGGCCGCGGCCGGCGTGGCCGCCATGGCCTTGCTGATGGCAGGCTGTTCGTCGAGCGGTGGCGGCAGCGGCGCCAATCCGCGGCCCAACAGCGGCAACATCGATACGCCGGTCAACCCGGCGCCGTCTGCATCGGGCGAGACCACGCCCACCGCCAAGGTGACAGAAGGCACGGGCAATACCGTGGTGGCAACGGGCAATGCCGTCAGCGAGATCGGCAAGACTATCAAGGACGCGCCGCTGCCATTGCTGCCCACCAAGGCGCGCGAAGGCGCCGGAGAGGTGGTGATCAATGCCGGCAGGGCGGTTGGCTCGCTCGGTGCGGGCGTGCGCGACGGGCTGGGGCAGATGGGCTCGGTCCACAACCCGGTTGGCGTGACGGTGGCCAGCACCAGCAATGTGGTCCACGACGTGGGCGAGGCGTTGATCAGCGGCGGCGACCTGGTGTACGGCCTGGGCACCGAGAAGCTGGCACCGCTGGCTCCGGTGACCACCCCGCTGGGCGGCCTGGTCAGGCACGTGGGCATCGCGGTGCACGATAGCAGCGGCAAGGTGCACAGCGTGCTGTCCGAAGGCCCGGTCGCGCAGGTCACGAATTCGGTCAGCAAGGTCATCGTGCCGCTGACCAGCAAGGTCACCGACGGCACGCAGACACTGGGTGCGGTCACGCACCTGGGCGAGCCGGTCCACGGCCTGCTCCACAAGGTCGGCCATACGGTGGCTGCCGGCGGCAGCATGCTCAGCAACACCCACGCACCGGTGGTCTCGCCGCTGGGCGGCGTCGTGACTGAGGCCGGCAAGACGGTCGCGGCAGCTGGCGGGCTCCTCAACGGCCATGATCACGGCGGCGGCAACCCGCTTGGTGGCCTGCTGAACCACCTGCCGCTGGCGGGCGGCGGGCACGGCGGCGATGGCGGCCACGGCGGCAACCTGCTTGGTGGCCTGCTGAACAACCTGCCGCTGGCAGGCGCGGGCGGAGGGCACGGTGGCGATGGCGGCCATGGCGGCAACCTGCTCGGCGGCGTGCTGAACAACCTGCCGCTGGCCAAGCTTGGTGGCGGCGGTGAGGGCGGCTCCGCGGGCGGTGCGCTCGGTCCCGTGACCGCGCTGCTGGCGCCGGTGACCGGGCTGGTCGGCGGGCTGAAGCAGGGCGCACACGACAGCCAGGGTGGCAGCGGTGACCACAAGACGTTGCAACTGCCGCTGGTGGGTGGCCTGTTGCGCTGAAATGTCTCATACCGGCTAGGTGTTTTCACGGTGCGCTGTCGCTCATCACCCCGTCGCAGCGCATCTTTTTATTTTGCCTGGCATTGCGGCTGCAATGACCGCAATGCCAGGCTGCAGGCCGGTTCCTGGCCGGCCTGCCCGCTCCCTAACAACCGGTGCCCCGGGCCCTCCGGGTCGTTTCAAACGCGTGTCCTAACCCCTTTGGGTCATTGCCATCACCCGTAGGAGGGGTATGGTTGAGACATTCCATGTCTTAAAAAGAAAGCGCAGCAAGCGTGAAAAGTCGATAAAAGAGCGGGCCACAGAGCACCGTGATAATCGAACGGGGGAAGCGTGATCGCGGCATCAGATCACTTCGGGAGTGGAAATCATGAAACGACTCATTGCACGCTTCATTAAAGATGAGCGCGGGGCGACAGCTATCGAGTATGGCTTGATCGTCGGGCTCGTCGCTTTGGCTATCACCGTCGGCGCCGGCGAACTCGGCACAGAGCTTAACGCCAGCTTCCATCGGCTTTCACTCAAGGTATCGGGCTGGTTCGTCGACTAGACAGGCCGAAACCATAAGACCGGCGTGATTGCCGCGCTCCTCTGCGCGGCGACCCTCTACACAGACTTCGCCCACCGGCGCGTTCCCAACGCCTTGCTGGCCGCTGCCGTGCTGGCCCTCGGACTGGCATTGCTCGCCGGACAGGCCGCGGAACTGCCGCTAACCACGCGCCTGATCGGCGCCGGGCTGGGCCTTGCCGTCACGCTGCCGGTGTACGCCCTCGGGCGCATGGCGGCGGGCGACGTCAAGTTCCTGGCGGTGGCGGGACTGTTCACCGGGCCGCAAGGACTGGTAGTGGCATGGGTCGTCGGCAGCCTCCTCGGGCTGGTGCATGCGCTGCTGGCGCTTGCACTGGGCGGTCGCGCGCCGGCTACAAGTCAAGCCATTGATCACCAGGAAAGCGGACCTATTCTATCGGCGCATTTTTCGCGGGCGCGCGGCATTCCGTATGCCGCGTACCTGGCCGTGGGTGTGCTGGCCTGGATGGCTGCGGGCCACTAGCCGGACAGGCTGGAGGCAAGCAGGCTGCGCCGCCGGTCGGCGGGAATGAACACCAAAGGACCGGGGTTTCAGATGTTGCTGCACGCAAGGGTCAACAGGGGAATCAACCGGCGCCGCCATGGCGCCGGCAGCGCTGCGATCGAGTTTGCGATCGTGGCGCCAGTGCTGCTCGCCATCGTGATCGGCATCGTCTACTACGGCGTGATGCTGGCGCTGCAGCAAGTGCTGACGCTGGCCGCCGAAGAAGGCGCGCGCGCTGCGCTGCGCTATCCAGCGGGCGTTTCCGGCTCAGGCCTTGCGGCCACGCAGGGCGCGCGCGTCAATGCCGCGGCTGCGATGGCGCGGGGCACGCTTCCCACCTCCATCAGGAATCTGCTGTCCACCGGCAACGTTGCGCAGGCGGTGCCCTGCGCATCCGGCTCCACCGATGTCTGCGTGCAGGTCACGCTGAGCCTTCCCACCACCAACATCCTTCCCGCCGTGCCGATGGTCCCGGTGCCCGCAACGCTGTCGGGCTCGGCAATGGTCCAGCTTTCTCCTGATATCTGAGCCGCCATGCCCATCCAAAGGAAATCCGCATGACCAGCAAGCAGATCCGACTCCTGGCGGTGGTGCTGCTTGGCCTGGCGCTGCTGCTTGCGCTGCTGGCGTGGCAGGGGGGCCGCCAGCCGGCACAGGCGCCTGCGGCATCGACGTCCGCCAAACCGCTGCACGCAGTGGTGGTGACCACGCAAGCGGTGGAAGCGGGCAAGCCGCTTGCCGCCGAGGCGCTCAAGGTCGAGATGCTCCCGATCGATCCCACCGGCGCCTACAGCGAGGTGGCGCGCGTGACGGGGCAGGTGCCGCTGGTGGCACTAGGCGCCAACGTGCCGGTGCTTGAGAGCCAGTTGCTGGCCGGCCTGGCCACGCAGGTGCGGGAGGGCGAACGCGCGGTGGCCGTGTCTGTCGATGAAGTCATCGGAGTCGGCAACCAGGTGCAGCCGGGCGACTATGTCGATGTCTTCCTGGTCCTGCGCCGCGACCAGCAGGAAATCCCGGAAAGCCAGGCGCGCATGCTGCTGTCGCGCCTGCGCGTGCTGGCCTACGGCGTCGCCTCGGTCAACCGGCCGCAGAACGCCAAGCCGGAACAGATGATGGCGCGCCAGGAAGGCGCCAAGACCGCGGTGCTGTCGGTGCCGCTGGAGCAGGTCAGCCGGCTGGCGATGGCGCAGCAGTCCGGGCGCCTGCTGCTGGCGCTGCGCAATCCGCAGGACGAAGCCATGCCCAGCGACGGCATGTTTGCCGAACCCCCGCCCGCACTGGCCGCGCGCGCCGGCGTTCCCGCCGACGCGCCGCGCGCCGC
>NZ_JFJW01000026.1:0-1253 GCF_000611125.1 Cupriavidus sp. SK-4 | reverse complement strand
CCCGTGAACCGGCACTTTCGGCCCACGCGGTGGTTACGTGAGTACACAAGTCTGGCGTGGGTCAATGGCTCGAAAGTCGACTGAGCGGACCGCTGAGCGAACCGGCTCGCCCATTGTGGCGGGCCCGCCAGACCCACACGAAGCCGGGCTCTGACCGACGGTGTACATACCACTATGCAAGAAACCTGAACATGAATCCACAACAGGAACCCCATGTGAATCTCCTGAGCGTACCGGGCGGCGTCTTGCCCGTTCCGGCACGCACGCTGGCTGCTCGCGACTACAAGACCTTGGGTCTTGCCGCCCTCGGCGGCACGCTCGAGTTCTACGACTTCGTCATCTACGTCTTCTTCGTCACGGTGCTGGGCGCGCTATTCTTCCCACCCAACATGCCTGATTGGCTGCGACAACTGCAGGCGTTCGGCATTTTCGCCGCCGGCTATCTGGCACGCCCCCTGGGCGGCATCGTGATCGCCCACTTTGGTGACCGGCTTGGCCGCAAGCGCATGTTCACGCTGTCGATCTTGCTGATGGCCGCGCCCACGCTGATGATCGGCCTGCTGCCCACCTACGCCAGCATCGGCGTCGCGGCGCCACTGTTGCTGCTGGCGATGCGCGTGCTGCAGGGCGCGGCCATTGGGGGCGAGATGCCCGGTGCCTGGGTGTTTGTCGGCGAACACGTGCCGAGCCGGCACTACGGTTTCGGCATAGGGACCCTGACCTCGGGCATCACCGGCGGCATTTTGCTGGGTTCGCTCGTTGCGGTCGCCATCAATCGACACTACACGCCAGAACAGGTGAGCGATTTCGCCTGGCGCATTCCCTTCCTTCTGGGCGGCGTGTTCGGACTGGTGTCGGTGTACCTGCGCCGGTTTCTGCATGAGACCCCCGTGTTCCGCGAGCTGGCTGACCACAGCAATCTGGCGCGCGAACTGCCGATCCGCACCGTGCTGCGCGAGCACCGCTCGGCCAGTCTATTCGTCGCACTGCTGACCTGGGTACTTTCGACCTCCATCGTCGTGGTGGTGCTGTACACGCCAGCCTACCTGCAGAAGATCCACCACATACCCGCTGCGCTCGCGCTCGAGACCAATGCGTTCGCCACCCTCACGCTGACCATCGGCTGCGTGATTGTCGGGTGGGCATGCGACCGCATCGGCACCCGTGCCGTCATGCTGATCGGCTGGGGCGGACTTCTCATGACCGCTTACCTCTTATACGGCAGCCTGCCCGGCACGCCTGGCACGCTGTTC
>NZ_JFJW01000025.1:186-119907 GCF_000611125.1 Cupriavidus sp. SK-4 | reverse complement strand
CCTCAACACACAAGAAATCTGACAGGCTCATCGATCCACACGATCCCGAAGACGAACAAGACTAAGCAGGTCACTTAACAACCTTCATGGCGATGCTGGAGCCTTTCCCTCCTGCAGCCTGAGCCTCCTTAGATCCCACACCCAATGACTGAAGCGCGGCGCCAGCCCGCACGCCTACCCACCCGAGTGCGGCCACCCAGAATGTCGGCAAGATGACGAACATCGTCGCCATGACGAAGTTCAGCAACATGTCGCCGAAGGCATTGTTCAGGCCGATCAAGGGATCGAAGTTTGAGTGCGGCCGGTTCGCACCAAATCCCCAGCCGTAGAGCGCATCGAGGATCGTGCTGTCCAGCCAGCGCGCAAGTTGGAACCAGAAGTCCACGAAGAACAGCGCGAACTCGGCGCAGCTCACAGCGACCACGGCCTTCAGCTCATAGGTGCCGAACAGCAGCACCAGTGGGATGCAGATGACGAGTGCCATCTTGAGCAGCGACAGCACCATCGGCAGTGCCTGGCGCACCGCGTCCATAGCTGGGAAGAAACCAGGCGACCCGGCGGCCAGGCCGAGATCGCCAGTGCCGCGCGCCACAATGTTGGGCAGCGTCTTCTCGATCTGACCGCCGTAGTCGGAATAAACGGCCCCCTGGTTCATCTTCTGATGCCGGGGCGAGACGACGGCGCGGACCACCGAGTCGTTGACCTCATTCTGCGAGAGGAACCCCGCCCATCGCCCGATACGAGAGAGCAGATCGGGATCGACCTGGGCCAGCAGGCGTGCGCGCAGCCCACTGCTGCCATCGGACCACCATTGCCGGCAGGTCGGGTAGCCGCCGCCACTGTCCACCTGGGCCAGCCCCGCATCGCGGGCCGCGTCATAAGGCCAAGCCGTGCGCGGTGTGCTCGAATGGTAGGTGTCGTAGAAGCCGGCGGTGTTGAGGAAGTAGCCCGAACCGATCCAGGTGACGTCGTTCATCTGTTCGTCGGAGAGCGTCGGCCGGCTCATGAACAGCTTGGCGCGCGAAGGGCCATAGCAGTCACGCACGAAATCGCCAACTTCCTGGGCCAGCACCGGGTTATCGATGCGCGTGGCGTCAACATCCATGCGCATCTGCCGCAGGTCAGTTCCACAAGGAATCGCCGCCACCGCGGCGCCCGTGACGGCCTTCGAGATGGCGTGCATGAAGAACCACCACACCGGCACCAGTGCGCTCTGGTTGTTGAGCGTCGTATAGGAGCTGGACCAACCCGTATCGGCCGGCTGGGGGACATTGACTTGGCACTGCCGGGAACGGCTCGTGTCGAATTTGATCGTGCTGAGATCAACCGGAATGAAGGGGATGCCGGCGAACAGGATCACTACGATCGCAACCCACACGCGGTTCTCGATGCGCATCGAGGACAACACGCCCTTGTTGCCCTCGTCCGCGCCTTCTGTCCTCGCGCGCAGCCACTCGTGGATCACGATGGCAACGAACGGCAGCGCGAACAGGCCGCTTTCCACGAGGATGTTCCAGATGCCGTTGTTGACCACCCACCCCACCAGGGTCAGGTAATACTCCAGGTAGTCGGTCGTGTAGAGGGTCATGAGGTCATCCCAGCTTCAGGCATGGCGCAGCAGTTGGCTGCCTTCGAGCAGCACGATGGTGATCACGGCCGCGATCTCGACTCGCAGCAGGCGTTGATGCGCTTCGCCCGATGGCTCGCGCTGCCGCAGGCGCCCGCGCATCCACCACCAGCCATAAGCCGTCGCTGCGTAGAGAAGCAGCCGCCAGACGAGGAAATGGGTCGCGTGAGCACGCAGCCAGTGCTCCCAGCCGTCGATGCTGCCGATGACGTGGATGCCGGCCACACTCACAACCACGACGATGCCGGCTGCCACCAGTATCCACAGCAGCACAATGCCCACGCGGCGGCTGAGCAGCCAGGCCGGCCGCAGCCAGGTCCGGGCAGTCACGGCGTGCTCCGCGGCTTCTGCACTTCCTTGAGCCGATCGCGCGTGGTGTCGCCCTCGAAGATGCCGCGCGATCCGCCGGCGCGGGTGTCGTGGCGCTGCACGATCGCCAAGGCGGAGTTCCCGGCCAGTGTGCGCCGCAACTCCAGCTCGATCTTGAGGTTGTTGATCTCCTGCTCCAGCGTGCCGTTCTCCCGGTCGACCTCCTTCACGGCCAAATCATTGGCTGCGACGTTCGGCTCCTTCTTGCCGGTCAGCAGCGTGCGCTGCAGCAGCAAGGCCTTCTCCAGCACACTTGACAGCGCCACCTCGGAAGCCAGCCGCTTGCCCAGCAAATCCTGGTCGGGCTCGTCTCGCAGGGCTTCGATCACGCCGCGGGTGATCGGCAGCGAATTGCTGCCGGCCGCCTCGAGGTTCGCTACTGTCGTCGGCTTCACACCCGTCACCAGCTCCTGCAGTGCCTGCAGTTTGGCTTCGTACTCTTCCTGAATCACCGGCGTGAGGCCGACGCCCGGCGTGGTCTGCGTCTTGGTGCAGTTGTCGCAGGTGCGCTGCTCGCGCTCGCCCAACACACGGGTGGCGAAGTTGATAGCAGCCTGTGGCGAGGACCACGTGAGGCACGTCAGCCTACTGCCGCAGGACGCAGGCGGAATCGATGACGTCTCCGTGACGTCGCGCCCGTTGAGCAAATTGTAGCCCGCACGCGTTACGTCGCTCACCACCTTGATTGGATTCTGGCTAGAGCCGCCCGCATTGCGGCCGCCTACCCATGGCACGCCGTTGTTGCCCTTGTTCGATTCGGCCCGCGCGATAGCCGACACGGCATCGGTACTACTCACCGCATTGCGCAGCGCCATACCCTCGGCGAGTTGGTCCCAGCCCGCCTGGCCGCCGGCCAAATCCGCCATCCGGTCTGCGATGGCCCGGCAGGTCATCTTGGAGCGGTCGAAGTCCAGGCGCGCCTGCAGCACGCCGTTGGCTAGCAGGTTGTAGAGCGCCGGATCCGCGCGCTGGATGATCAGCGCCGGCAGCGACGCCACGGCGCTGGTGGCGTTCTGGATCACTGAGGACATGATGGACTGGAAGCCGTTAGTGGCACCGTTCAGCTGGTTCTGCAGCGTCGTCGTTAGACTCATGTCCCCGCAGATAAGGTTGCTGTTCCAGCCGACACCGACGCCGATGCTTTTCATGTTCCCAGCCCCGCTCATGGACACGGCCCGGCCACCGCCCACACTGTAGAGCACGTCATCGCCAATGACGCTGCCGCTCGCGCTTGCGCCATTGCGGTCGATATGGGTCTGCGCCCACGTGACGCCTGCTGCCGCCGTGACGGCGCAAGCGAGCGCGATAATCAACGCGTAGGGCCTAGCACGCCCTGTCATACAGGAATAGAACACCTTCATCGGGAAACCTCATGTTAAATCAACGCTACCAAGGAAGACCTGTCCCCGACGCTGGCAACAGGCATAGGGCCGCCACAGCGCCCAGGCGTAGTTGCCCTGCTTGGCCTGCACACGCGGGCTGCTGTGCGGAAAAACGGCACAGGAGTTCGAGAGCGTCGGGCTCAGCTCTTGCCACTTTCCGGTGGAAGCGTTGCCTTCCATCAGTGCACCAGCCGGCCAGTAACCATCCCGGGTATTCGCCAGCAGCGGTTGATAGACGTGGGGCTGGGCGCGCCGTGTAACGACGTCGCCCGCGCGCTGCGCGACCACGGCAGCGCTCTTGTAGTCATCGGTCTGATGCAAGAATCCGCCGCGCGGATAGACATTGCCCCACAGATCCCCCGTCACGCGGCTACCGATCTCTCGCATACCAGAGGTCAGCGCCTCCGGATACACCATCTCGGGCAGGTTGTAGCGCCAGGCCGCCGTGTCGAGCGTGCTCAGAAAGTACGGCATGAAAGCCGTACCCGCGCCCTGACAGGTGTAACCAAAGGCCCTGGCGAACTCGCTGAATACCGAACCCGCAGGGTGCCCAATCACGTCGGTGTTCTTGAACTTCGCCACGTTGTAATCATTGCCATGGTTCACGGTGCCGTCGCCACCGGCTTGGGCGGTGTCATTCGGCATGCTCATCGCACGCACTTCCATCCATGGGTTCTCGCCAGTATTCGAATAGCTCGATACCACCGCATCCGGCACGTAATGACGTACTTTCAACGACGTACGCACACTGCACCCCGACCATGAGCAATACAGCCAGTAGCAGATGCCGACGACGCGGTATTCCAGACAGCCGGGCGACGCAGAAGAGGCCACGATGGTGGCCGTGGTCAAAGCGAATGCCGACGCGGCACCGCTCAGGAGCGCTAAAGCCATAGCCAGCCGAAACCGGCGAGAGAGTGGCAAGAGCAGGCGATTCATGGCTGTTCCCTCCGATGGTTTTCAATGCGCGCCACGGCGCGCGCAACGTCCGGCTCGCCATAGACCACATAGCGGCCGTCGACCACTACGGCAGGCACCTTGGTGATGCCCAAGGCCAGAGCATCGGCGAACCCTTGGTAGGCCTGGCCTATCCGGCGCTGAAGTTTGCCCTCGCGTAGGCGCTTGCGCACGAGGTCGGCGGCGAGGATCGCATCTGCGGGCAGGCCCGCAGACAGCTCGGCCTCGATCCGCGAGGGAAGGTCCAGTTCGATGATTCGCTCACCGCCCATGGCTCGTACTGGATGGCGGCTGTCGGTGATGACAAGCACGTCGGCGGCGAAGGCGGGCGTGCAGAATGTGATCAGCATCGTTGGCAATACAGCAGCGAAGCTTGGGGCCGGCCACCCCGGCAAGAACTTGAGTAGAAGGGCTGACATGCACGGGATCCTTGGAAGCTGATCAGAGCCATAGTCAAGCGCTGAAGGCGGCATCGCCTCGACAAACAAGACGCACTGCGCGCGTTCCGTTTGTTGGCTCAGCAAGAAACGCGTTGCATTGGCGACAAGAAAAGCGGGAGCCGAAGCTCCCGCAGGGTGGAATATGCGCGTCCGGAACGTCGCCGTGACCGGGTTACAGCAGCCCCGATTCGGCGAACGAGTACGGTGTGCCCTTGCCGATGATGACGTGCTCCAGCAGACGAACATCCACCAGCGCCAAGGCGACGCTGAGTTGGTCCGTGAGCACTCGATCGGCCATCGACGGCTCGGTTATCCCGGACGGATGTTGATGCGCAAGGATGAGCGCCGAGGCGTTGAGGGCCAAGGCGCGCTGAACAACGACTCGTGGATACACCGCGACCTCGCTACGCGAGCCCTTGAACAGCGGCTCGTAGGCGAGTACCCGGTCCTGAGCGTCGAGGAACACCGCTGCAAACACCTCGTTGGGCTCCGCAACCAGTTTGAGGCGCAGGAAGTCGCACACGGCCGCGAGACCGTTCAGCACCGGACCAGACTTGAAGACACGCTTTTCCAGCACGGTGATGGCCTGCTGGATGATCCAATCCTCGTGCTGCGCGGCAAGCAGAGCGAGCGACTGCGGGGTGGAATCAGACACGAAAGACATTGCAAACCTCCAATGGTTAAAGTCGGAGGCGCATGCCCCGGGAGGGCAAAACCCTCCAATGGATGACGGCATGAGGCATCGGACAAACAGGCATCCACCACCGCGGTGGCGATGGCTGTTCGCGCCAGGGATGCGATGCGAACGGGGTTTCGATCAACGCGGTCGCGCCGCGCCGTAGCCTTGAAGATCGAGGCTACCTGGGCATGTCGCCGACGATTGCGGCGGGCATATCTGTAGTACTGTACGGATCGGCAGCGGTGTGGCCGCCAGCGGCGAGCAAATCGAGCGCCGAAAGCAAGGCATCGCCCTCGACTGGCCCGTGCAGCAGCAGCGTCTTACCCGTCTCGCGGTCCAGTAGAAGCAGGGCCGGCGTGGCCGTGACACCGTTTTTGGCCGCCTCCTCGGCTTGGGCGCGAATGACTGCATTGGGCCGCTCGGACGCCAAGCACTGCTGCGTGGCAGGCGACAGGTCGGGATAGCGCAGTTCCTCCGGCAGGCCCTGGCCATTACCGCGGGTATGGGTATAGACCCATTCGACCGCCTGCCAAAACGCAGCATCGCCGCCGGCAGCACCGACGCATTCGACGAGGCGGGCTTCGGCGGATGCGGCCGGCTCGTGCATCGCGAGCGGCAGATGGTGCCATTGCAAGGCTACGTCTGGGTGTTCATCGATCCAGCGCTTGAGAACTGGGAAGTAGGCTCGGCAGAACTGGCATTCCAGGTCGGCATACTCGATCACCGTGAAGCGCGCGTCAGAACGGCCGCGGCGCCAAGGCAGTCCGGGTACTGTCGTGCCCCCAGTCTTCGCCTCGGCATGGGGCTCAACCTGAACAGTAGCAGGCGCCATGGCCTGCGGACGCAGTACCAGCCAGGCGCCTCCGCCTATCAGCGAGGCGGCCACCAGCAGTACGGCAAGAAGGGGCCGGGATTGGGTAGCGCCGGAACGTTTCATCATGCGCTCCTTACGGCGTCAATCCATCGAGCGTAAGCGATGCGATGCCGCGGGCGCAGTCGATCCTCTGAGCGATCTTCAATGCAGCATCCAGTTCGCCAATGCCGTACTGCTGCATCAACTGGAAGCGCTCGGCTTTCTCCTCCGGTTCCGTCTGAGCCAGGGCCAAGTAGAGGCTGGGTGGGACAGCACGAAACAACACTTCCATCGATTTGGAGAGGATCACGCCCTCACTATACTTGCCCGTCTCCTTGCGTGCCGACGCCATCAGCGCCTTCTGTGCCGGGCTCAGCTCGCGGAAGCGTGCGATTTTCTCTACCTCATCCGGCGGCATCGACAGGCAAATCCACCACTCAATCATGTTGAGCATTGGTTCGGCCGCCTTGGGCAAATCATCAAGGTTCTGAGTCGCAAGCCAGTACCAGGCGCCGAGCTTGCGCCACATCTTGGTGATCTTGACGACGTAGGGCGCAAGCAGCGGGTTCTTGGTGATAATGTGCCCCTCATCGGTCACGTTGATGATCGGCCGCCCGAGAAACTGGTCGCGCTCGGCGATGTTGTTCACCGTGTTGATGAGGCTGATGTAAGCGATGGAGAGCTGAGCGTTGTAGCCCTCGCGCGCGAAGGTCGCCAGATCTACGACGGTGATGTCGGCTTCGGGCCAAGGCGTACCGGGCCGATCGAACATTTCGCCATCCGCGCCCTGGCAGAACATGTCCATTGCGTCGGCCATTTCCGCCAGTCGGGCGCAACGGATCTCCGGCAGTGTCGAATCGTGAGCGCGCCCGCGCAGTGCGTCGCGCACATCGCGCGTGAGTACCATTCGCTTATCGGCCACACAACGCTGAGCCGCGTCGAGGATGCACTGACGAATGAGGCTGCGGTCTGCTCGCGTCATCCGCGTCTCTTCCTTGTCTTCGCCGCCGGTGATCATCAGCCGCGCCGTGATCTCCAGCTCGCCGAGCACATCGCGCTGCTCGTCAGCGTCTGCGACCCGCGTTGTCTCGGTGCGGTCCTCATCCAGGTCATCGGCATCCAGCGTTTGCACTTCACCAGGCGTATCTACCAGGCGCCAGGCGTCGGCGAAAGGGGCCAAGCTCACGCCAGCGCCGGGAGCGAGCTTGACACGGTGGACCGACAGGCCCAGGCGCGAGGCAAAGTCGCCGAAAAGACCGAAGCTATTGCCCGCCTCGACGATAAAAAGGCGCGGCCGGTAGATCGCCGTGATCTGATTCAGAATGTTGTTGAGCGTGGCGCTCTTGCCCGAGCCGGTGGGACCGAAAAGAAACAGATGCGCGTTCATCTGCCTGTCCAGCCGGTTAAGCGGATCGAAGGTGATCGGCCCGCCGCCACGGTTGAAAAAGGTGATGCCCGGATGCCCCGTGCCCTGGCTGCGGCCCCACACCGGCGCCAAGTTCGCGGCGTGCTGCGCGAACATGAGCTGGGTGTACCACTGCCGCTTGTCCAGGGCCGGGTCGAAGACGCAGGGCAACCAGCGCAGGTAGCTGTTGAGCGGCGCCACCTCGTCTTCCTCGCGCACCAACTGTAGACCAGCGTTGAGCATGACGTTGACCAGTTGCAGGCCGCGGGCGTCAAGCTGCTGCAGGTCGCGCCCCCGCAGGTAGAAGACCAGCGCGCCGCGGTAGAGCTTGTGCGCGCTGCCAATCATGCTGCGCGCCTGCTGCACGTCCTGGCGAGTCTGCTCCGAAGCTAGTGTCTCGCCCACCGATTTCTTGCTCAGGTGGTTCAGGTGCGCCTCTAGCACGTCCTGAGGCGTAGCGACCAGGGTAAGACACATCACCGTATCTTCCGGCATCTGGTCGAATAGCGCATTGACTGCATCGCTTCCCTTGCGAGTCTCACCGGTTATGTGTCCCGTCGCCGGAGGCATGCGCAGGCGGTCCATCACAATGACCCGATGCGGCATCCCGTCGAAGAGCCAGACGCCGTTGGCCAGGTCCGAGCACGGCTGCCCGAAGAACAAGCGCTGGGCAAAGTCGCCGCTAGCCAGTTCGATCTCGCCTGTTTCCCCCTCCTCGGGGTAGCGGGTCAGCGCGTAGAAGCGCTCGCAATCTTCAGCACTCGGCCCCAGCAGCGTCGGATGCGGGTTGAACCAGCGCAGCAGCCAGTCATGGATGTCGGCCGCATGCATGCGGCGGGCCTTCACGCCCGCATTGGCGAGCCCGCCCACGAGTCGATCACAGATCGTGCAGAGAGACTGCTCGGGCGACTGGCCGCGTCGGGAAACCGCTGTCGCGGGTGCGCGCCGGTAGACTACCATGCGCACACGCCGGACCTGGCCGCGCCACGGCAAGCGTGTGACCATGGTGTCTTCAAAGAGCCCGCCTGGCTTGGCGATCGCGCGCAGGTGGTGCGCGAAGAAGCGCAGATAGAACTCGCTGAAGGCGATGCCCTGAGCACGTGGCCGGACGTAGTCTGCCAGCGTGCGCAGATAGCCGTCCCAATTCGCCTCGTCCTGAGCATAGAGCTGGACCACCCAGGGATACTCTTCCAGTTCATCGAAGGAATCCTGCAGCGCGTTCTCCAGCGCGTCGCGCGCCTGCCACAGCCAGGCCAATTCGCGCCCTTCAGTGCCGACAGGGGCCAACTCGAAGAAGGCCGCGACCGAATCGCCGTCCTCCAGCAGCATGCTCATCGATTCGGGAAGATATTCGACCCAGGGCAGCAGATCGGCGAAGGACGGGGCCACATCATAGAGCGCCTGGGCGTGCGCCTCGGTGGCCGGGTTGCGGCGGCCGGCGGCCAACGCGCTGCCGGGCTCGGTAATGCCATGCGCGGCCAGTAACGACACATGCCGGGTCCAGGCCTCGTCAGCCGGTTCACTGGCACCGGTTGCCCTTTCGGCCCGGCGCGTCCTAAAGAATGAGCGGATCATTAGTAATCCTCCAAACGTTCGCCCGGCATCGCGTACTGCACCCGCTGGTAAAGCGGAAACACCGTGGTGTAGCCGGGCACCGGCACTGGATCGCTTCCGGACAGATGCGGGAAGACGTACATCACGAGGTCCGGGTTGGGCAGTCGGTGGAACTGGCGGTAGATCTCGTTGGCGGCGGTGCGGGTGTAGGCTGCATTGGCCGCGGGCATGCTCTTTACATCGGGCTCAGTCAGCGGCCGGCGCAAGCCATGACGCACATCGATCAGTTGTCTCGCGGGCTGACCACCGCCCGCACTGCCGCCAGTCTCCTGTTGCCAGACATCGAGCATTGTGTGATCGCCTTGTGGTAGTAGCTTGTCCTTGCTGGTGGCACACCCTCCCAGCACCAGGGCTGCAATCAGCATCGCGGCGGCTTCAGTCCAGATCTGACGCATGAGCTTCTCCGATGCGGTGATTGACCCGCCGCCCCTTGACGTCGTAGTCGATGTTAAGGGGCTGCTCCAGATGGACAGCGACTTTGGCCCCGGGCTGCACGTAGATTGCGGCAAAGGCCTGCCCGTAAAGCTTGTTGACCCAGTCGGCCATGTCGCGCACACCCCCGGCGAGAATGCGGCCCATGGCCTCGTTGCCTGAAATGCCGACCGTACCAAGCGAGCCGTTGCTGTTGGAGACCACGGCTACACTGCCGGTGTCCGACTTGATGAGCGAGGCCGCGCCTGCTCCGGCCGCGGTAATCAACGCCTGCGAACCGAGGTACTGTTGCGCGTTACTGCGACGCTCGCCGGAGACGCAGGGGACGCCGTGGGGATCGCTGATCCAGCCCAAGCTACCCCGCACCGCGCTGCCGTCCATGCCGGTGCTGCTAGCCTGGTCACCGGCGGCACCCTGGCTGCGCGAACTCTTCTGCGGCACGTTTTGGATAGTTCCGTCTTCGAAAACGAACGTCACGCTGCGGACCTGGCCGCGCACGCATGAAAGTGTCCAGTCGCCCGAGGCGGTGCCGCTCACCACTGCACCGGCTACGTCGGGAATATCGATGCCGTTGGCGGTAAGGTTGTCCGGACCGATCAGCACCTTGAAAGGATACGGGTCGTTGACCGTACCGTCGATCGGCACACGTCCGATCAACGCTGTCATGGCAATCGACCCAATGAGCGTCGAGTTGGACGGCACCGTGTAGATCGGCTTGGCGTAGGTCCCTGCGGCGCTGCTGACAGCCTCAGCGGCGGCGCTCGCAGTGTTTTCAGCCATATCCGTCAGAGTTCTCTGCGCGGGTCCGAAGCTAGTGGCCAGATTCGGGCCGCTACGTACATCGCCACTCTTGACGGGCGTTGCGTCATCTGGTTCCACCCAGTGCAGGCCGCCGCTCTTGCGCGCACCGCCCCTGTGCTTGCCATCGCCCTCCTCCAGGCCCAGCCCGATGGGCAGGTCGGGCTGCCCGCCCTCGCCGGAAAGCCCGTCGAGGCGCCGCTGCAAGTCTTGTAACCGGTCCTGCGTCTGCTGACGATCGTTTGCGATCTGATCACGCTCCTGTTGCACGCGGCCGCGCTCTCCCTCCAATGCGGTCTGGATGCTTTGGTCAATCGCACTCTCACGGACACGCATGCGCTCGTTCTCGGCCTTCTGGTCCTTGTTGTCGTTGAGCGCTGCCTGTAGTTCGTTGCGCAGTTGCTTGACCTGGGCGACCAGCGTGGCAACGGTATCGCGCGGCGTATCGCCCTCGATACCCAAGGCTTTCATCTCTTCAGGCGAGAGCGGATTGGCACGATCGGGCCTCGCGGGCTCGGCACCATGATCATTTGAGAAGAGCCTGATGCCAGCGAAGACCATCAACAGCACCATCGGGATCAGCAACCACTTGAGGAGGGGATTACTTTTCATTATGGGGATCTCCTCCTTCGGCCTGGCCGGCCGCGGCCGCCACCGGCATGCTAGCGGTGGCGTCGAAGGTTGCCACCTTTGGCAGCAGCGACTCGGCCAGGCCATGGCCACGGGTAACAAGATAGACCACGGTGGTGTCGGTCGAAGCGCCAGCCGGCCCCAAGGTCGCATGCTGGAAGGTTGCCGCGACGAAATCGCCTTGCAGTGCGCGCGGGTCGAGTACCAAGCGCCGTGCGGACGTGTTAGTGAGCTTCACTGCCGTCACCCACTGGTCATCGAGCCGCCACGCGGCCAGCGCCTGCGCGCGCAACGGGAGCACAGGTAGCAATGTGTGTAGAGCCAGATGGCGGCGTAGATTCACGCGGCGGACGCCGGCCACCGGCTCCACCGTGCGCAGCGGTGCATAGAGGTTTTGTGCCGCATAGCGTGTCAGCACCGCAGGCACCGGGCTCGCGCGCCGCGTCGCCGCGCCTGCCGTCTCGCGCGGCTGGTGCTCGCTTGTGACGGTACCGGCCAGAGCGTTCGCCGGCGATGATGCCGCATCGCCCACGATGATGCGCACAGGCTCGAGCGCAGGCTGGCCTGCCTTGGCTGTCTCGGCAGCGATGTCGAGCAGGATCAGCGCCCCGGACTCCACGTCTTGCAGTTGCAGCCGCGAGGGCGGAATCGGCTCGCTCGCGCGCAGATAGATCGCGCCGCCGGCGCTCTGCACGCGCAGGTGCGATGCGATGTTCTCCGGCAGGCCGACGCGCACGTTACGATCGATGAAGATCACGCGCTCCTGACCGACCACTAGCGCCACAGCCAGGGGCAAACGTTGCCAGCGCAGGAGCTCCACAGCGTGGCTGATGGAGACTTGCGCCATGCCGAGCAGAAGGCCAGCCAAGGCCGAAAGGATACGCCGCTTCATGGCGCTTCTCCTTGCAGATGGTTGACAGCGGCAGGTTGGGGGCCGGATACAGTTGCCGGCGCCGATTCAATGCGCTGCGGCGCCCTCGCATAGCAGTCCAGCGCCAGGCCGAAGGGGTTATGCTCTGGGTCCACATCCGAGCGAACGACCTTCAAGGCATAGCGCACCAGTGCGCGCTTGACCTGTTCGGAGCCGAGGTACTCGTCGGCACTTACCTCGAGCGTGACGATCCAATCCGCTGCTGACACGACTTGCACACGCGACGTGGGATCATCGCCGTAGCCTCGGCCGGGGATCTCATAGATGCCGCGCACCCGTTGGCGCAGTTCGCCGTTGTTTCGCCGCAATTCGTAGTCCTGTTGCAGGAAGGACTGGCACCCAGGCGTGAAGTAAGCGGACAGCGCCTTGAGATTGCGCGGGTAGTCCTCCTCGCCATTGGCCGGCCAGCGCTGGGTCTGCTGCCAGATGTAGAAGGTAAAGGCGTAGACGTTTTCCGGAGGCACGTCCCACCACTTTCGGGTGCTACCCGAACGCAGATCAGGGGGCACGTGGATGGTCAGGGTCTTCGGCGCGCTCCACCAGCCGAACCCCAGCACCAGGGCCAGGGCGAACAGCGCTGCCACGGCTAGGCGCAAGGTCTTGACATGCGCCTCGAGGTGCATGACCTCGTTCTTGAACCGGCTCATGCGGCGCCCCGACGAATGGATGTGGAAGGCCACTCGCGCCGTGTGGTCCACCAGCCAGAGTAAGCGATGATCTGCCGTCCGCCTACTTGAGCAGCCAGCGAGGGGTAGCGCAGCGCGAGCCGCCACTGGAGCTGGCGGTATAGCCAGGTGTCAGGCCGACCGCGCTTCTTTCGGCGCAGGAAGCCGCCACCCCCGAACACGCCGATCCCGATGCCAACGACGACCAGGGTCGGCACCATGGCAATACTCTGGGTCAGCCAGGCCGCCGCCAAGCCTGTCAGGAAGCCGGCCACACCGGACAAGCCGGCGCAGGCCCACAGCTCGTCGGCAGTCAATCCGCGTATCACCACCGGATGGCGGTTCAAGCGATGCGGCAGGAAGACGACGAGCCCATCATTGAGACCATCCTGCGCAGCCAGCCTCGGGTTCTGGGGGTAGCCGGTCATCGCTGCACACCCTCAGAGCACACCGGTGGCCTTGGTCATCAGCCAGATGCCAACGACCAACAGAATGGCGCCCACCGCCACCGTGAGGCCGAACTGGCCCCAGGTAGCGCGGCCGGTGTGGATCTCGGCATAACGCGTATAAGCGTGGTAGCAGACCCCGATGAACATCGAGGAAACCACAAGCAGCGCAATGAGCAGCACGATGTCGTAGCCGTAGTTCTGCAGCGTTTGGAGGATGCCTTTACCCGCGCCGCGCGATGGGTCTTCCATGGTCGGCAGGCCGGCAGCGAACGAAGCGCTTGGCATGCCCGTAATGCATAGCGCAACGAGTGCGGTGGCAACACATGTGGCGCGATGGAAAATCGAACAGGTTTTCATAGCGATTCAAACTTTCGTGGTGGTCAGGACAGGAGAAAGAAGCTCAGCGTCAGATACATCGCGACGAATCGTACGGCCACGCCGACGAACTGGCGCTCGGTTGTCCGGTTCTCGGCCCAACCGACATAGGCGGTACGCAGCGCCCAAACACCCCAGAGCAGCAGAACGGCGAAGACGAAGCCGAGGACAACGGTGGAGACGGTCGGAGGCGTGAAGCCACTGTTGGCCTGAAAAGCGGCGACTTGATCAGCGGCAAGCGTCATGGCGATGACTCCTGCGGTTCATGGCTTCGTACGTAGTCGCCGGCGATGGGAACGGGATCGCGCGGCTGGGCACGCTCGGGGGCGAGGTAGTCCTGCACGCCTGCACGGATGCGCTCAAGGTCAGCATGCAGCCGGGCATAATCGAAGTGGTAGCGGGCACGTTCATCCATTGCGGTGTTGGCGGCGTGCGCTGCGATGCTGTCCGCCAGTTCAATCTGACGCGCCAAGGCGCCGAGTTGCTCACGCTCCATGGCGCCATTGGAAGCCATGGCCGCACGCAAACTTGAGAACGAAAGCAACAGGAGCAAGATGACCATCCGGCGTGGCCACGCGCCAGTGCGTCGGCATGTTTGTTTCATGTTGCCATCCCCTGGTGAAGTGGATGGTGTCAATACTGCAGCGCGCCGCAGTCATGCGCCGCAGAGAAAGAGGATTTCTGCACAACCAGATTGACGGCGTCATGTTGCGCCAACGGCGGCATTTCAGCGCGCAAGCTTTTCCCTTCCCAGAAGCTGCTGAGCACATATGGCATGAGTGCGCAGAACCTACACGTCGGGATGACCGCCGCGGCCATGAGGGAAGAGGGTACAATGTGCCAGCCCCCAAGCGTGGGGGCTAGTGCACGTTCCTTGCTGCGGGCAAGGCGCAGTCGGACACGTTCACCTTCCAAAATCGCCTAGAGATACTTCTTGAACGTCGCGGCGGAGATGCATACGGCTACGCCCAGCATTGACGCGCTGGGCAACAGGATTAGCAGCGGATGAACACTCACCGGCAGCGCCAGGTAAATAACCCACGGCAGAATGGCCAGCGGCATCAGGCTCGCCTTCGCTCGGTGGTAGACGAATCCCGATTCGCGGCCGGCTGCGAAGCTGCGCACGTCACGCCGAACTAGCCCATCCACCAGGCCAACGAAGGCGGCCATCAAGAACAGCGGCAAGGTCAGCGTCAGCACCAGCAGCCGCACGAGAAACACGAGAGCGGTGTAGGCGGAGGCGATCAAGTAGCTCTCAACATGCACATAGACCACGCCAAGGTAGTAGCGCAAATCATGTGCCTGGCTGCGGACACCGGCGCTTGCCTGCGTAGCGGCATCGCGTATCACGTCGAGCAGCCCGCTTTTGACGAAAAGCCAGTCGTAGGCCAGCTCGACAAGATGCCGAGCGGTGCGGCCTGGTTCCTGCACCATCACGCTGCGCGTAAAGCTCTCCGATACCAGGGCCAACTCGTGATTGAGCATGCTCTGCGCGTGACGCCAGCCCTGTTGAGGCCAGAAGAAGTGCAACCCGATGCATTCGATCACGATGCACAAAAGCAGTGAGCCGCACAGCACACCAAAGATGCGGAACGGCAAGGTGATGACACTCGCGACCAGCCCCTGTTGGTAGACCTGCTGGCGCTGCGCTGCGACGACCGGATCGCTCATGTTTCGACGTCTTCGCCACCAGCCTCATTGGCCGCGGTAGTCTGCTGAGAGTTCGCTTGCAGATCGTCTGGAAACGCTTGTTTCTGCGAGACAGGGGCGCCTTGACTCGCCCACCAGTCACCCGCCTCGCCATAGTGCTGCCGCATGTAGGCGGCGAGTTCCTGGAGATCCTTTGGCATGACCTCATCGGGGTCGGCCGCGGGGAGCGGCATGCGGATCTTCCATAGATTTCCGCCTTCGATCAGCGCGAAGCATTGCCCCTTGGGCAACGCGACCACGTGCGCGGGCTCGATCAACGGCACGCTGGTGCTGCTGATGCGATCCTGGGTGTTGGAGGTAAAGGCGGTGTTGCCGCTCGGGTCCGAGCTGTCGATCGCGCCGCTCGTCACCGTGGCGGCATACACCTCGACCTTCGGCAGTTGCCGCGTCAGCAGTTCGGCCGTGGCGGTCTCGCGCACGCGCAGCATAAACAGGTTATTGAAGTTGCCGATCAGCTGCCCGGCCTTGGCGCGGCTGCCCATGCGCGCCTCGATGTCAGAAAGGGTCTGCGTGTAGGCTGTCACTTGGATCCCGGCGCCGCCGCCCTTGTTGACCATCGGTATGAATTCGTCCCCCATCAGTTCGTTGAACTCGTCGGCGTGGACGTTGATGGGCACCTTCACGCCGGTCGATGGGCCCGGCAGACCTTCCTCGATGCCAAACTTGTAGATGTGGCCGGCGACTGATACCAGGTCGCTAAACATTGAGTTGCCCACGGCGGCCGCGACTTCGGCGTCCGATAGCGCGTCCAGCCCGACGTAGACCACGGCGCGTTTGCGGATGATCTGCATCCAATCAAAGATGGGCCGCAGGTCGTTCAAGTCCGAGTAGTTCGGAGCGAGCAGTGGCGCAATCTTTCCGGTGGTCAGCTTCTCCAAGAGCGGCAGCAGGCTAGCAACGATCTTGTCGAAATAGGTGCGGTCGTAGCGCACGGCACTACGCAGGCCATCGAGCACGGGGTCATAGATGTGCACTTGCGAAAGGTATTGCTCCAGCGCCACGACCCGCTTCTCGCGGCCGATCATGTTGCGCGGCGTGTTCCTGTCGTTTAGCCGCGCCTCGAGCTGGACGATGACCTCCCAGGCTTTCGGCTCGCTCTTGGCGAAGAAGTGCTGGGCGTACTCGATGAATAACGTGTCGATATTGATGACGTGGCGCTGGATCAGCAGGTAGTCGGGACGCTGCCCCAGCTCGACCAGCGCGCGCGCGATGATGTTGACAAAGCGCCAGGCGAACTCGCGGAACGCTGCGCTGTTGCCCTCGGCCGAAAGCTGGCCCGCAATGCGCGTGGCAACCTCCGATATCCGGTCGAAACGGCCCACGGCGTTGTATCGTGCCGAGATGTCCGGCCAGCCCAGGTGGAAGGTGTAGAACTCCCCTTCTCTGCCGGCGCGCCTGGCCTCCACGTACATGCGCTTGAGCAGGTCGGCGTCCCCCTTCGGGTCGAAGACGATCACCACCTCGTGCTGGCCGCCCACCTTGCGGCGGATGTCCTGGGTGATGAACAGCTCGGCCAGGCGGGTCTTGCCCACGCGCGTGGTGCCCAGCACCAGCGTGTGGCCGACCCGCTCGCCCAACGGCAGCGTGACGTCGACCTCGTGCGGCTCGATGCCGTGCAGACGTGGCAGGCCGCCGACTGGCGGCAGCGGGCGCGCTGGATTGAGCCGACTGTCCCAGGCCAGAGCCTTCGCCAACCTGGACACAGGGAATGGCGCGAACTCCAGCCGCGCCTCAATCCTCCGCGCCGCTCGGTAGAGCGTTGTCGGTTCCACGTAGTGGCGGAACTCCGGCCGGTAGGTCTGCATAAGCCGCTGCGTGTGGCGCTGGTCCCATCGAAAGCCACGGCCAACGAATAGCCGCTGTTGGCTGACGGGCACGTCCCGGCTGGTCATCACGTAGCGCGGTAGCCTGCGGATGTTGCGTCGGTAGCGGAGGATGGCCCAGGCGTCCCGCAGCCGGATGGCGCCGAAGATGAGGAACGCAAGCGCGCTACCCAGGCCCGACAGAGGGCTCAGCGCGAGCGACCACGGTGCCGTCAGGCACAGCAGCGCGGCGCCCGCACAGGCCGCGACGGTGTACAACTCCACCGCGGGGCGCAGCAGAACCTCGATGTTCCGGGACTTGGCCATAACCGGCGTCTCACATCACGGCTCAATGCCAGTGGAGGTGATCAGCACCGGATAGTGACGGATGCCCAGCCGCTGAGCCAGGTCGTCCCCGGAGACGGGCGACAGCATCAGGCCCGGCGCTAGGCGGCGCAGTGTGGCCAGTGCATCGGGCGACACCACGTTGACCACCAGTCCCACCGCGTGCAGCGCTTTCAGCGCTCCCCGCCGCTGCAGCAGCCAAGCGCGGGAGCGGTCATCGTCGCCGATCAGGAACAATGGTGTGATGGCCGGCGCGCGGATGACGCGCCGCGGCTCATTACCCGGCGACAGCCGTGTCGAGCGCACCGGCAGCATGACCGCCTCGGCTTCTTCCCGATCTCCGATGCGGGGTGTCTGCTTCGGTGCGGCCGGCCCTGGCGCCCCCTCACCCTCGGCATTCAGTGCCTGGTAATACGGCAGTGCCGGGGCCCCGCCGCGGTCCTCGACAACGATCAGGGGCTGGGCGGTCGATTTCGCCAAGGCGGTGGTGGCAATGAGCAGCCCCAGGGCGGAAGTACAGAGCATCCGATTCATGGCCAGGTCACTTGATAGCGGAAGGCGTTGTGCGCGGCCCCAGCACGCGAACGAGGTGCTGATGAACACTGCGGCGGTAACGAGCGGCCGGTGCGCCGCCGGCTGGACGGTGGTAGCGACCGATGGCGGCTAGCCAGTCCTCGCCCTCTTTGTACTGCTCCATGAGAATTTCCGCGACGATCGCGAGATTCCTGTAAGGGTCGAGGAGCTCGCAGGGATGACTGTAGCGATGCGCCTGGTAACCGAGATTGACCTGCCCGAGGCCGGCGTCGATCCGGTTGGCTGGGATGCGGGTGAGCGCTTGGCTCAAGCGCGCGCAGGTCTGAGCCCGCGTGGCATAACGCTCGCCCCTCCCCGCAACATTGAGTGTCCACGGCCAAGGAATCAACCGTCCACGCAGTCTGGTGCCGCTCTCCTGCAAGGCCACCGCGTACAGTACTGGCGACGGCACACCTGCGTGCTTCGCGGCAATCTGGTAGGCCGGCGGCGGCTCCTCTTGCGCGGGCGCAACTGATGCCCAGACGCAGGCGACTAGCAGGAGCGCGACATGCAACGCGGACTGCGGATTTACTGCCGCTGCCATCTGCCGTTCAGCTCACGTACCACGGCCGGCAGCTCGCCCGACACGCCGAGGGACAGCCAACGTCCGGCATCATGGTTGAGCGTGATCGTGCGTGCGCGGACTCGGGCCGGGTCGATGCCGGCCCGAGTCGCCCACTGGCGGATATAAGCATCGTCCAGGCGGCTGCCGACCATATAGACATCGAACTCCGTGCCCGCCGTCTGCAACTGGCGCACGCGCTGGTCGCACGGCGCGCAGTCAGCCCTGACGAAAACGGCCAGGCGACCAGAACCGCTGTTACCAGCGCTCAGTGTCTGTGCACCCGGGAGATTGACACGCTGCTGGCCCGGATAGAGGCGCTTCCAAGCCGCGTCGTAGGCCCTCTGGTAGGCGAGGGTTTTGTTCACGCGCCTTGCCTCAACCTGCACCTGCAGCTCGGCGTAGTGGTTACGCTCCTCGTCACTGCGTGCCTCGATGCCCAAGGTCGTGAGAGGGTCGAGGTTGGGGGAATAAACGCCCAGCGGCCCTTGCATCAGTTGCCGGTATCGCGTCCATTCTTCAGGACGCAAGCCCCAATCCCTGGCCTGGCGCTCGTCGAGCGCGGCGTCAGTGCTTTTCATAAGCTGGCTCTGAGCTACGCGCGGGGTCACCAGCGGCGCTGTCTGTGCGTATGCACCGCGTAAGCCGACTACCAGGAACACGGCAAGGACGGCCACAGGTACTTGCGTCATAGTCCGCCCCTACGGGATTGCGATGCGCAGCGTGTGGCCGTCGATGCGGAATACCGCGCCATGCGCTTCGATGGCTTGGAGCCGCCAGGCGCCCATGGTGTCGCCCTCACGAAGCAGCCGCACTTCGCGCACCGAAGCTGCGCCCCGCGCCGCGACGGATACAAGGCGCTCTCCACCGCGCAGCTCCAGACCGATGACATTGAAGGGCGGCTCGGGTACCGTTGGCTTGGGAGGTTCAGCTTTGCGCCGGGGTACCACGGCCATGGCCGGCGCTGTCCTCTTTAGGCGATCCTCAATGGCGCCGACGCGCGCTTGCAACGCCTGCAACCCGCTGGCACTATCAGCGGCGGTCTGAGCCTGCTCAACCCGCGACAGGCGCTCATCCAGCTCTTGGCGCGTGGCATCGAGATCGGCCCGGATGACGGGCGTGGGCTGCAGCTTAACGGCCTCGGCCTGCTTTTCCAGACCGTCGACACGCGTCGCCAGCGCCTGGACATGGGCATTCTGAGCGCCGGCGCGGCTATGCTCGGTCAGACGCGACAGGCCAACGCTATTGAAGATCGTCAATGCGCTGACAAGCAGCGGCCAGATGCAGGCGACAACCCACGGCCAGCGTACGCGTCGATCGCGTTTGGACGAGGCCGGTTTGTTTGGTGCATTCATTGTTGCACCTCCGGATTATCAACGCGGTCAATGCCTTCGAGGGAATCCACAGCCGTTGCTTCGGCAGTGGTGGTTGCGGGCGCAACCGCGTGCTTGAAGCAAACCTGGCGCGAGGTTTCATCAACGGCCATGTCCCACGCCGGACCGGCGAGCGTCAGCAACGCATCGCGCAGAACCATCGGTCCCAACCGTAGATGAGCCGCCGGCAACGGCAGCGCATACAGCATTACGGCCTGCGAGCCCTCGCACAGCCGATATCCCGACCGCTGGAGGACATGGCGCATGGCGTCGCCGACCGTGGAGTCGAGCGAGGGCGGGATGGTGATGTCCACGACCTGCTTCATTAGGTCCCGCTGCCCCGGCTCCGCCACCAGTTCCGTCAAGGTGTAGCGGCCGTAGCGGACGACGGGCACAGGGCTGCCTGGCGTATTCGTCCCGGATATCAGCGCTTGGGATTGCTGGGGTGGCCCGGGCGTCTGTGTCAGATCGGCCGGTGGTACGGTGGTAGCACAACCCGTGATAAGGACGGCCCCGGCAAGACCGGCGAGCGGGAGAGAATAGGCGGACAGTCGCATTTATATTGGCTTCCGAAACACGCAGCCATCACCTTCGCCGCATTCGATGCAAACGGCAGCACCAAATGGGAATCGCATCGTCACCGGTTTGGCGATGCAGCCCCGGGATCGAGGAGAGCCAGTTAGCGCCGCGGGGCCGCTCTTCCGCCACAGTGTGATCAATCACGCCTTGGGATAAAGACTCCCCAAGACACTCCTGCAGGCTGGGCTCATGCCTGGCACCGCTGTTGCCAGTGCCCCGTCGGCAGGGCCGCCTCTGCCGCCTCCCGTGAGGGGAAATACTCCACTGCCTCACGTGATACCGATCCTTCACGGTGGGCAGTGCAGATGTAGTGGCCGGCGGCGCTGGAAAGCACCTGCAAGGATAGGTGTTTGCCCGTGTAGGCCTTGGCCAGATGGCCGTTGGGACGGAAAGCCCCACACCATGACGGAAACGGAATCGTCCCAAAGGCTTACAGAAGAAGCGCATCGGCGTCGGGAAGACGCGCCGCCGCAGGGAGACAATGCGAAGCGGACTGTTGCGATGCATGCGGCGATCACGTCTTACAGACTTGAAAATCCTAGCGGCCTCGCCTCGCGCTGACCGGGCGGCAGCCTCCATGCCCCGGGGCCGCGCCACTTTCTGACCAGGCAAAGAACAATCGGCTGAAAGCACTAGGCTTTCAGCCTTGGACAAAGGCGCCACCTGTGGCTGCTGCAGCCCTGTCAACGGCATTTGCTGCGCCAGCAGTCGCACTCGACCCGTATCGTGGCTGGGGTCGACATCCTTGGGCACACATCCGTGCACAAAGGGAGCCCGTTGTTCCACCGGCGGGCACCGGCAACGAATACCGACGACCCGACGGGTCTCCTCGAGGCTCGCTGCGGCACAGGCCCGCAAGCCGCCAGGAGACCCTTCGCCATCGACGGAATCAACTGGATCAACGCAACCGCGCCGAGCGCGGTCTATCAAGGAACGACCTTCTCGCCTCGCATGTGCATAACGGCACCGTGAGACGCGCGCAACGTTGCAGAAGGTGACATGCGCTGGGATTTCCCGCGGGATGCGGGCAATTGGTCACGCCGGCTAATGCAGCCGGCGTGACGCAGGGTTCGCGAGGCCAGCGCCACCTGTCATGGCGACCTGGCTGATGCACGCCACTGCGAGATGCGCCGCCCTGCCGGCGAGATCTTCATCCTCGGTTTCTGGATCCGACAATGAAGGCTCCTTGTCGATGGGCGGCTCGCCGGATGGGTGACAGCATGACTGCGCCGAATGAGACGGGCCACAAAAAAGCCGGACTGCATGGGCGCCGATTAATGACCGTCGAAGGGACAATTGCCGCAGCATGCGTCGATTGTTCGCAACCAGCAAGGGGACCCCAAGCTTGCCTCAGGAGAGCGGATGGGAGCGAGTCGACCGCTGGGAATCTGTCCCGGGCGATAGCACACGGCGCACGGCGGGCATGCTACAGCTGCCCGGCGCTTGTATACGACAGCGTTCTCGTCGGCACCCGCTCTTCGCCGCAGACCCGCGCGCCGAGCTGGAACAGTGTGGCGCGGCAGCCGGCCCGGCTTGCGATTGCCATTGACAAACTCGCGGTAGTCCGGCGCAAGACCGATGTTGTCTTCGCCGACAAACGATGTGCTCATGGTGACTCCTTGGGAATGGTGACAGTGGACGTGGAATGGCTATGGGTGCGCCGCAGGTAAGCGGCCTCAGCCTGGGCCATCTTGTTGGCGCATTCCAAAGCGTTGCGGGCGATGCTGTGGGTCAGGCTGATCTGCATGTTCAGCGCAATACGCTGCATCTCCATCGCATACAGGTCGTCAATCAGCGAGGCCGGTATCGCAGGGCTGCCGATCAGGGATTCCCACAAGGCGACGCCCATGGATGAGCGGTCGACATTGCGCCAGCGTAGGAAGGTCGTCCCTGCGCCAGTCGTTTGCTGGGCCAGCTGCACATTTAGCAGGTTGAAGGGATAGGCTCTGGCTTGGGGCAGCACACGCCGCTGTGCCAGCACGATCACGCTGTCGCGCAGCGCCAGGCATTGACCGGCCCAAGCCTCCAAACTCCCCTTACCTTTAAAAGGTTGTAAAAGGCCTTTTAGGTAGCCTGCGTGTTCCAGCCGCTGGAAGTCCGCCTGTTCCAGCGCCGTGAAGCGCCTCGGCTGGACAGGCATGGTATGTACCGTCATTCCGTCGCATCCTCGTCGCGTGCGGCAGTGCCGGTTGGGTCATCGATGGAGGCGAAAGTCGGCCCCACCGCGGTGGGCGCAGCCGCGGATTCGCGACTACCGCCTCGGCGCACAATAGGCGGTGCAAAGCGTGAACGGCGCGTGCCTTCGAGCACCTCCGGTGGCAGCTGGCCGAGCTTCTGCACTGCCGCCTGCGCCGCCGCATTGTTCTCCGCAAAGTCAGCGCGGGTTGCGCCAGAGAAGCAATACTCTTGGGCGAGCGAAAACAGGCTGCGCATTGCGTGCGCGCCATCGTTGAGCCAGCGCTCCAGCGTGCTTCGGTCGATCAGCGCCGTATGGTGGGCGAGCATCAGCTTGCGCGCGAGGTCGTCGTAATCGGCCAGCAAGTAAATGGCCGCAAAGCCGAGCTGGGCGTTGACGAACAGCGGAAGTTTCACCGGTTGAAGATTCAGGTTCTCACCAAGGCTGAGCGCAGGGGGTACGCTGGCCAGCGCCTGCTCCACCTGTTCGCGCAGCGTCTGCAGGCACCTCTTAGTTTCGTCCAGCTTGTCTTCGATGCGAAGCATCCACCAGTCGGAGTAGGGATCGTCCTGCTCGGCGCCGCGTTTCATCTTGCCCATCACGCTGATGTAGCCGTTGAGGCCGATGATGCCGGGCCGCCCCTCTGCCGCGGGGCGGCCATGCCAGATACGGGAAGCGTGGTGAGTGTGCAGCGTCAGCGATATCGCGCTGCGCAACGATCCGAGATTTAGTTGCAAGGGTTCATTAGCCATAGCGACGACTCAAAAAGGAGGAATGAGTCGCTAGCATCCGCGTCGCCCGGAAGGGCGTCAGTCAAAAAACCGCAGGCCGGGATTGCCCGCTTTGTTCGATGCGGAAGGCCGGGTGTGCCAGCTATCCCCTGGGGATAGCTGGCAGTCAGCCATTTTCATGGAGAGCACGATGGGGCCGATGCCAGCTCTCTTGTGTATCGAGGAACCATGCCGACAGTGCTATGGGGCCATCACGCCAGGGCGCACTGCCCTTCCCAATGGTCTACACCAGCCCCTCGTCGATCCAATTTCGGATCGACGCCCAGACCACCGACATCGGTAACGTCAGGGTCTCGGCCAGGTCCATCGACAGGCCCAGCATGGGCGGATCGTCGTCCAGCGCAAGATTACGCTCGCCGACTCCGGCCTTCCAGTGTTTCCACAGTGCGATGCCCTGTGTCTCGTCTAGCACCGGGTGCCGGCCCTTGCGTTTGGGCAAGCCGAGAATGTCGCGCCGCAGTGCGATTTCTTGATGCGTGAGGCCGTAGAAGCGGCTCACCATCTCCGTGCTCGCGCCCAGGCGCAGCATGCGGTCCACTGTGGCAATTTCCTGCTCCACGTCATGCACTTGGCTTAGCAGCCGCTTCAGGACCTCACGATTGACCGATACCGAACACCACGACACCGTGGCGTTGACCAGCACACTGACTAGCGCCGGATGCTTGAGCGCCTCCAGTTCCTCTTCGCCGAATCCCATCGCTTTGCACCGACGCAATTGGCCATTGCGCAGATCGTGCAACGCTTGGGCGATGACAGCCTGGTTGAGCGGGTGAGATGACGACATGGTGGCCCTCAGGAATCGCGGCCCTGATCGGCGAACCCCCTACCGTGCTCCAGGTCTCGCAGCCGTCGCGCCAGACGCAGCAGCCGGAACAACTTCATCAGGCCAGTGTCGCTCAGTCGCGTGGACGCTGCCCCAGCGCCATGCAGCAGCGGCGCCAGGTCGTTATCCAGTCGCGCACGATTCAATCCTGTCGCGATTGACTCGGGCATGCTCAACGCATGCAACAGCGCCAGAAGCGCGCGAGGGAAATCAGGCAAAGCGCTCACCTGCCCAACGCGGGGGATCATGCAAACGAAGCCGATACCACTGTCACTTGGCACGATCTGATTGGCAACCGCCGCCTCTTCTGCAATTTCACGGGCAAACTGTGCAATATGCACCCGAAGTCGGCTTGGCTCGTCCAATCCTGGCTCGATATGCCAGACATCCGAGATCGGGTAGAGGCCACCGACCAGAACCGGAATCGCGCAAGAAGCATTGGTGTCAAAATCGAGTAGCCTGTCGCCCAACTGGCTCGATACCTGGCCCTGAACGCACTGCATGCGTTCGGTGGTCGGCGCCGGAGACACGATATGCCCCTGCACGGGCTGCCCATCACGGTCAGCCCGTACTGGCGCGGCAGCTTCTTCCTCAACTAGCCCGCAGCCAGCCGCAGACACGATTGCAGCCCGTGTTGAGGCCTCTTTGAACGCCAGTTCAGTCGATAGGCCGGCCGGCTGGGCTGTCGCCGCCGCCTGAGGAAGGGATGCCGGCTTTGGCGTCGAGAATATGGTAGAGGCCGTCGATTTCGCCGGCGCCGGCTCGCTGCTCAACGCGCGCTGCCGGCTTTCGCTGCCGTCGATTTCGAGGCTCAGCGCATCATAGCCTGTGCCCAGCAGCTCAGCCATCTGGCCCACTAGTTCATCCTTCACCCGCTGGAGCGAAAAGCCATCCGGTAGCGCGTCGAACTGCGACAGCACATCCTGGAACAGCGAGGCGAAGTCCACCACGAGGTGACTCTCCTGAGCCCTTCGTTCCCAGGTTCGCTCGCACGCCTTGCGCAGCACCACGAGCCTGTCCACCTGATGCCGGCCGAGCCCTTGGTACAGCACGGTAGGTATCGCCGACAGCAAATAACACACCGCATCTTGCATGCGGCTGATGTGTGATTGCTGCACCGGATAGCCATCGGCCGTCAGGCGCCGGGCGAGTTCGGACTGGCTCAGTTTGCTACCTGCCTCCTGCTCGTAGAGTCTGCGCGCCTTCTCGACTCCCAGGGCGCGCTCGATGAAAGTCAATCCGCCGCGCAGTTCGTTTTCTGCCAAGTGGCCCGTTAAGGCGACGATCTCGCCCCGTTCCGGCCACGGACGGAATAGGCAGAAGATGCGAAAGAACCGCTCCTGCTTGGTCTCTGCCCACAACTCGCGAAGTATTGCCAGTCGCGTATTGCCACCGTTGCGAATGATTAAATGTGCTTCACCTGGGCGCCTAGTTATCGCCGGTGGCGCGTCCAAGCCGCGCTCTCGGATGGAGGCTTTGATTTCCTCATAAGCCGGATTTCGCATAACGCGCGGATCGTGGTCATACGAGCGCAATTGGTCCAGCGTCACAATCATCGGTGTGTCAGCGATGGGATCGCTCCCAGCTGTCGCCGAAGGGACGGCCCTCTGAGCCTTGGCCGCGATCAATTTTTCGTCCTTGTCCCGAAGATTCATCCGAATGCGCGGGAAACCTCGGCCTTCAGGCCGGGAAGGGATAGCGCGCCGTGTGTAACTCGGCCTTCTCCCGCGACTCCTTGGTCTTAAGCTATCCTTGTGTATCGGTATCCGTCACTCCGTTGGAGCCGGGTCAATGTCGATGCGCAATGCCTTGGACCACATCTCTGCCGCGTTGGATAGTGAAATTGCCAGTCGCTCGAACCGCTACGCAGACAACGTAGGTTCCCGGCTTATTGCCAGTGGGCAATAAGGCGTGCACCCAAGTCTCCAGTCTGGAATCCCTGCATGCGATCTCGCGAGTTTCCTCTTCGGCAAACCTGTTGCCTTCGGCTTCGCGAACCGGGCGTACGCAACAACCCCCAAGGACCGCTCATATGCAATGACGGATACTGGGTCTCTTCCGTCTGCAGGCGATGCGCAACCGTCATATCGACATATGCAGCGGGGCGTACCTGCGTGATTAGACCTGCTCTGCAAGCACTTGGCAAAGACCGATTTTGTATGAATTGTTGCGCCTGGAGGCATAATCAGAGCGCCTGATGGCAGCCCCGGGCCTGCGGAGCCCGGGGAGACGACATACCAGCTCGACGATCCACGGCTGCAGGACACCTTCCACGTCTTCCGCAACACCCGGCTGCGGCGCTGGCGATGCCGGGTCGCCGCATCAGGTTCGAACTCGACCTGCCCGGCAACGCGCCCTGGCATGCCGTGACCACGTGGTCGGAGTCCGCGACTTCCGATTTCTATTGCGTGGAGCCGTGGGTGGGCCTGCCCGATGCCATCCACCACGGGCAGGGGCTGCGCTGGATCAACCAGGGCAATCTGAAAGTGCGGTGTGCCGGCTGCGGGTGACGGCCTGAATCAGCGCACGCGCTCAGTGCTCGAAATCCAGCCCGCCGATCAGGATCTGCCGGTCAACCTGCGATAGAGAACGGAAATCGATCCCGCGCGGCTCCTGCCAGGCACGCAGCTTGGATGGCAGCGCCGCCAGGTAGCCGGCAAAGCGCGCCTCGCCACCGGCCGCGAACAGCCGCTGCACCTCCAGCCCGTCCCACGCGAGCGTGATATCGAGCGCATACTGATGGCGCCGCAGGTCCGGCGGCCCATCGCCCGTCACGCGCAGGCGCGGCGGCCAGCCAGGGGCATCGGCAGGCAGGGTGTGGAGTTGCACGCGCCGGTCGTGCTGGCCGATCGCGGCAACAATGCGCGGCAGGCATTCCGCTTCAAAGCGGGCGAAGAAATCGGTGGTCAAGGTGGGGGCGTCCTGACGTTGCGAAGGGCGATGGCGGCACACTGCCGTGCGCCGTGCCAGCAACTATACGCCGCCGGGTGTCATACCGGGCGGTAGACCTGGAAGCCCAGCCCCGACGACAGCACCTCAGTCTTTCCTTCCTGCAGCGCCACCGGCCGCAGGCTGCCATTGGCCATCGACTCCCCCGCAAACTCAGCGATATTGCGCAGGCGGGCCGCCGGGATCCCCAGCGCGTTGAGGCGCAATTCCAGGTCCTCTGCGGTGCCCGCCGCCACCGCGCCCGCAATCGCCCGCTTGAGCGCGGCCGGATCGAGCGAGCGCACGAAGGCAGGCAAGGCGCCGGCATCCAGCGGCATATCGAACAAGGCCGGATCCTGCGCAAGCTCGTCCAGCCCGAGCGCCTTGAGCAGCGCGAGCAACTGCTTCGGCGTATTCGCGCCGATCGCCAGCCAGCCATCCTGCGTGCGGAAGAAATCGGCCGACGGGCTGCCCGAATAGCCCTGGTTGCCCTGCCGCGCCGGCACGCCGCCGGTGGTCATGGCATCGCACGTCATCGGATACATCAGCTGCAGGCCGGCCGTGGCCATCGAGACATCGAGCAGCATGCCCCGCCCCGTGCGCTCACTCTCGCGCACGCCGGCCAGGATGGCAAAGGCGGCCAGCATGCCGGTGGCCGAGTCGATCACCGGGAAGCCGGTCTTCATCGGCGGATCGCCCTCGGTGCCGGCCATCCAGGCCATGCCGGTGGCGGCCTGCACCACGTGGTCGTAGGCAGGCCGTCCATGCCACTGCGCTGCGCCGCGGCCAAAGCCCGAAATGCTGCAATAGACCACGCGCGGATTGACCGCCCGCACCGCCTCATAGCCCAGCCCGAAGCGCTCGAGCACGCCCGGCCGCAGGTTGTCGACGAAGACGTCGCAGCGGCCGGCCAGTTCCAGCGCGTGTTCGCGCCCGGCTTCATCCGACAGGTCGAGCGCCAGCGACGACTTGCCCGCATTGAGCGCGACAAAGGCGGCATGCCCCTTGCCCGCGCGGCGCATCACGTCGCCGCCGCCGGCGCTCTCGACCTTGGTGACCTGCGCCCCCAGCTGCGCCAGCAGGAAGGTGGCAAACGGCCCGGCGATCACGTGCGAAAAATCCAGCACGCTGATGCCGGCCAGCGGGGCAAAATCTGGTTGTGGAGTGAGGGTCATGGGATGGCCTATTCGATAGTGATGCGGTTCTTGTCGATAACCTGGCGGATGCGGGTGGTCTCATCGGCCACCAGCCGCGAAAAGGCTTCAGGCGTGGGCGTCGGCGCAAGCACCGCGCCCATCTCGGCATAGAGCCGGCGCAGGCCGGGGTCGCCCAGCGCCTGCCTCACCGCGGCATGCAGCCGCGCCACGATCGGCGCGGACAGATGCGGCGGCGCCCAGATGCCGCTCCATGCGTCGAGATCGAGATCCTTGCGGCCCAGCGCCTCATTCAGCGTGGGCACCTGCGGCAGCACCGCGGCGCGGCTGGCCGAGGTCACCGCCAGGGCCCGCGCCTTGCCGCTGGCGATCTGCGGAATCGCCGTCGCCGCCACCGGGAAGCCGAACTGCGTGTCGCCCTTGATCAGCGATGGCACGATCTCGACCGAGCCCTTGTACGGCACATGCACCACGTCGATGCCGGTGGCCGACGCAAACGCCGCACCCGACACATGCGCGGCCGAGCCAATCCCGCCCGAGGCATAGTTCAGCGTGCCGGGCGCGCGGCGCGCGGCGGCGACCAGGTCGGCCACGTTCCGGTACGGCGAGCTGGCGCTGACCACCAGCACCGCCGGGCTGACGCCGACGCGGATGATGTGGGTGAATGCCATCGGGTCGAACTTTGCGCCGGGCTGCAGCAGCTTCTGCGTGACATGGGTCGAGGCACCCAGCATCAGCGTGTAGCCATCCGCCGGCTGCTGCGCGACAAACTCCGCGGCCAGGATGCCGCCTGCACCGACCTTGTTCTCGACCACCACCGGCTGGCCAAGCTCGCGCGCCAGCAACTCAGCCAGCTTGCGGGTCTGGATATCCGGACCGCCGCCAGCGGCGTAGGGCACCACCAGACGGATCGGGCGGTTGGGATAGGGACTGGCCGCACCGGCCCTGCCCAGCGCGGCAGCGGCCGGCAGCGCCAGCAGGGACTTCAGCAGCAGGCGGCGCCCGACGTTGGCATGCATCGCATGTCTCCTCCATGGTTTGCCCCGATTGTCCGGCGCCGTGCCATTCGAAACAATTATCCAGTTTTGATGGAGCCATCACGCTTTGTTATGAGTCCCGCCTCCCCTACGCGCCCGAGCGCCGCCACCCCTTCTCCCAACCGGATCGACCGGCTGCGCATCCGGCACCTGCGCCTACTCGACCTGGTGGCGCGCAGCGGCTCGCTGACCGCGGCCGGCGAAGCGCTGCATATCAGCCAGCCCGCCGTCACCAAGATGCTGCAGGAACTGGAGCACGCCTTCGGCTGCAGGCTGATCGAACGCACCACGCGCGGCGGACGGCTGAGCGCCGCGGGCGAACGCGCGCTGGAGCGGCTGCGCGTGGTGCTGGGCGTGATCGACGCCGCCGGCGAGGCGCTGCAGGCGCGCCCGGAAGTGCCGCTGGTCCGGCTGGGCATGCTGCCGCTGGTGGGCGTGGACGTGCTGCCGCAGGCGGTCGCGCTGCTGCTGGCCCAGGACGCGCTGCCGCGGCTGGCAGTGCGCGAACATACCGTCGGCGGCCTGACCACAATGCTCTGCGAAGGCGAACTCGACTGCATCGTGGGCCGGCTGCAGAAAGACGACACCGACCAACTCAAGGCCAGGGTCCACATCACCCCGCTGCGCGATGAATACCTGGCCGTGGTCTGCGCGCCCGGCCACGCGCTGGCGCGGCGCCGCGAGGTTGCGCTGGCGGACCTGCATGAAGGCCCCTGGATCCTGCCGCCGCGCGGCACCCACACGCGCGACGTGTTCGAGCAGCCCTTCCTCGACGCCGGCCAGCTGCCGCCCGTTCCGCATATCGAATCGGCCTCGTTCCACAGCAACCTGGCCATGACCGCCGCCGGCGGCTTCCTGACGGTGGCGCCGGCCACGGCGCTGGCCCACTACCAGGCCATGTCGATGGTGCGGGAAGTGCGGCTGCGCACCCCGTTTGCCTCGGGCCGGCTGGTCTTCATCACCCCGGCAGAGATCGACTCGCCGCCCGCCGTGATCCGGTTGCGCGAGGCCCTCGAAGCGGTGACAAGGCAGGACACCGGCGCACCGCCGGCACGCGCGCGGCGCCGCTGACGGGTCATATCGATTCGTGATGGCGCCATGCAAACTGGCGAATTGCCGGTGATGGCCACGCTCACGACAATGCCTCTTCCCATCACAGGAAGGAGACATCGTGACAACACGGATCATGGGCATTGCGCGACAAGCGGCCTGGCTGCTTGCGTCGCTGCTGCTGCCCGGCATCGCCGCGGCGCAAGCGCAGCCGGTCGGGCCGGCGGCGTTCTTCGACATGCAGGCCGTACGTGACGAAAGCACGCTGGCACCGGTGATTTCCCGCGATGCCGTGGTGCCCAGCCGCGCGCGCCCCGGCAAGCGCGTGCGCGTGATCGAACTGCGCTTCACCAGCCAGGACTGGAAGGGCCTGCCATGGACGCACCCGGCGCGCATCTACGTGCCCGACGGCTACCAGGGCGGCGGCAACGCCGGCATCATCGGCACCGAACGGCAGTTCTTCGACGAGCCTGCCTGGCCGCGCCACACCATCCCCGGCACCGGCCTGAACACCGAAGCCGAATACGCCGAAGGTACCGCCATCGACCTGGGCATGCCCGTCATGCTGTTCTCCAACCCGGCCGAAGACTACTGGGGCATGAACGAATCCGACCTGACCGGCTATGCGCTGAAGCAGGTGATGGAAACCGGCGACCTGACCTGGAACGGCTATTACCCGATCGCCATGGCCTACCTGCGCGCGATCACCCTGATGCACAACCTGCCCGGCGTAGGCACCGAGCGCGCCGTGCTGATGGGCTGCTCCAAGCGCGGCTTCGCCGTCAGCATCGCCACCGGCGTCGACCCTGACCGCGTCGCGGGGGTGATGGCCACCTGCTATTACGGCGGCAACAGCCTGTACTTCCTTGCGCGCAAGTACGCCGAGTTCGGCCCCGGCGTCGGCGGCCCCGCGAAGCAGCGCACCGGCCCCGGCTTCCAGCCCGCCGACGCCGTGCTGCGCACGATCAACAACCCCACGGGCTTTCGCATGCTGACGCACTTTGACCCGTATATGTGGCGCAAGCAGATGCGATCCAGCTTCCTGGTCGCGCTCGGCACCAACGACGAGTTCTTCGCGCTGGGCACTCCCAACAGCATGCTGACCGAGATGTCCGGCGACAAGGCCTTCCTGGCGGTGGACAACCTGCCTCACTCGTGGGTCTCGGCCAAACACCTGGCTGCATGGCGCATGTGGCTGGCGCATACCTTCCTGGGCCGGAAGCTGCCCGCGATCGAAGCCAGCGGGGTGGCGCAGGACGGGCAGTTCGCGGTGCGGGCGCGCGTCAGGGCCGAAGCGGCGCCTGCCCGCGTGCTGCTCTATTACGCCTACAACCCGATCACCGCCGACTGGCGCAAGGCCAGGTGGGAGTCGGTGCCGATGCGCACCGATGGCGAGATGTATGCCGCCGGACTGCCGCTGCGCGATGGGTATCGGCTGGCGTACTACGTAGAAGTGGAGGACAAAGGCACAGGCGGGACAGGATTTGTCAGTTCGCTGGTGAACTTTGCGAACTAGCACAGCAGGAACCTGCCGCGGCATCCGTGGCGCAGGCAGGGCCGGCGGCCCGCACTACACTGGAAATGGATGTACCGCCATTTCCGGCCCAAGGGAACCGGCCGCCTTTTCCCGGCCCCAGCCAGTGCTGACCACCCGATGAACCGCCTCAGGTACGCAGTAAGCCTGTCCTATGAGGTCATGGATCCCATGGCAGACTTCCTGCTCAATATCGAAGCCGCCCGCACGCCCCGGCAGTCCGTCGTCTCGGAGCAGCTGACGCTGCCGCCCGGCCTCGAGGCCGCCCGCTACACCGATCCCGTGCTGGCCAACCGGCTGCTCAGGCTGCGCGCGCCCCGGGGACGCCTCGGCATCCGCTATGAGGCGATCATCGACATCGATCACTACCTGGAAGACGGCGACAGGCTGTCAGAAGTGCCCGTTGCCGAACTGCCCTTCGATGTCCTGCCCTACCTGGCACCAAGCCGCTACTGCGAGTCTGACCGCCTGATGGAATTCGCCAGCCGCGAGTTCGGCGGCATGCTGCGGGGCTATGTGCGCGTCTACGCCATCCGCGAGTGGGTGCGCAATCACGTGCGCTTCCTGTCGCGGTCCACCAACGAACGCACCTCGGCTGCCGACACCATCGTGGAGCGCACCGGTGTCTGCAGGGATTTCGCCCACCTCATGATCGCCCTGTGCCGCGCGCTGAGCATCCCGGCACGCATGTCCAGCAGCCTCGACTACGGTGCGGACCCAGACACGGGCGCGCCGGATTTCCACGCGGTGGTGGAGGTCTACCTGTCGCACCGCTGGTATCTGCTGGATCCTTCGGGCATCTCGATCCCCACCGGCCTGCTTCGTATCGGCACCGGCCGAGATGCCGCGGACATACCGTTTGCGGCCATCTTCGGCCAGGTAAGGTCGGAGCGGCCTGCGGTGGAAATCGAGCCGTTGACGGATGCGGCGGCTGATATCGGGATGCCGGAGTTTACGCCGCAGGCGATTTCGACGTGGTAGCGGATAAGGACGTTAGTGCTGGCACAGGCACTTATTTTGCCAGCACCGCAGATGGCTGCTTGCGTCCTCGCCAGAAATCCGCATAAAATCGCGGGTTCGCGGGCGTCGTATAATGGCTATTACCTTAGCTTCCCAAGCTAAAGACGTGGGTTCGATTCCCATCGCCCGCTCCACTTCCAGTCGAGACAAGCCGCCTTTGCCACCATTACGGTGATCTGCCCGGCGGCTTTTTTGTTGCCATGCTTCCCCAAGACCCCAGCACCGAACCGACGCCGGCTGACGACGCCGCGCCGGTAGACAGCGCCGGACAAGCGTCCGCTCCCTCTCCTGCCGATCCTGAAGGCGTTGCGCATCCGCGCCGGATCCGTTCGTTCGTGCGCCGCGCGGGGCGGACCTCGACCGGGCAGCAGCGTGCCATCGACGAAGTCGGGCCGCGCATGATGGTGCCGTATGCGCCACAGCCACTGGACTGGGAAGCTGTATTTGGCCGCAAGGCACCGTCGATCCTGGAGATCGGCTTCGGCATGGGCGAGACCACCGCGCATATCGCCGGCCTGCGGCCGCAAGACAACTTCCTGGGCTGCGAGGTACATGAGCCCGGCGTGGGCGCGCTGCTCAAGCTGATCGACGAGCGCGGCCTGGACAATGTGCGGATCCTCCAGCACGATGCGGTGGAAGTGATCGCGCATATGCTGACCGACGACTGCCTGGACGGCGTGCATATCTACTTCCCCGACCCCTGGCACAAGAAGCGCCACAACAAGCGCCGGCTGGTGCAGCCGCCGCTGGTGAAGGTGCTGGCCGCGCGGCTGAAGCCGGGCGGCTATATCCACTGCGCGACCGACTGGGAAGAGTATGCGCACCAGATGCTGGAAGTGCTGTCGGGCGAGCCGTCGCTGGAGAACACCTCGACCGCTGCGGACGGATTTGCCGAGCGGCCGGATTACCGGCCCGTGACCAAGTTCGAGCGGCGCGGCGTGCGCCTCGGGCACGGCGTGTGGGACGTGGTCTTCCGCAAGCGCGCCTGAGCGCCGGCAGCCGACCAACAAAAAAGCGTGGCAGATGCCACGCTTTTTTGTTGCCCGCGGCAAACCCGCTCAGGCGTGCCAGGAAACCAGGCCGGAGTATGCGGTCACCAGCACCACGATGCCGAAGGCGATGCGGTACCAGGCAAACGGCTTGAAATCATGCGTGGCGACGAAACGCAGCAGCCAGCGCACGCACAGGAAGGCGGACAGGAAGGCAAAGACGAAACCCACTGCAAAGATGCCGAGGTCGTCGGCGTTGAGCAGTGCGCGCGCCTTGTACAGTTCGTAGACGGTGGCACCGAAGATCACCGGGATCGCGAGGAAGAACGAGAACTCGGTGGCCACCTGCCGCGACAGCCCGAACAGCATGCCGCCGATGATGGTGGCACCGGAGCGCGAGGTGCCCGGCACCAGCGCGAAGCATTGCGCCAGGCCGACCTTGAGGGCATCGCGCCAGGTCAGGTCATCGACCGATTCAATCCGCGGCGCGCCGGCCTTGGCGGCCTCCAGCAACGCATTGCCCTGCGGATGCGAGACCGTGCCGCGGCGCGCGTCGCGCCATTCGGCCAGCAGAATCACCACGCCGCCAACGATAAAGGCCAGCGCCACCGAGATCGGGTTGAACAGGTGGGCCTTGATCCATTTGCCGAAGATAAAGGCCAGCACGATGGCCGGCACCGAGGCGATCACCACGTTGGCGGCAAAGCGTTGCGCCAGCGGGTCGGCGCGCAGGCCGCGCACCACGTTGCCGATGCGCGCGCGGAATTCCCAGCAGACTGCCAGGATCGCGCCGAACTGGATCACGATCTCGAAGATCTTGCCCTTCTCGTCGTTGAAGTCGAGCAGTTGGCCGGCCAGGATCAGGTGGCCGGTGCTGGAGATGGGGAGAAACTCGGTCAGTCCTTCGACGATACCGAGTATCACGGCTTTCAGGGCAAGTGCGATTTCCATGCGGAACGGAGAAACGTTGTCATGGGCGTTGCCCGGCATGCGCGCCGGGACCGCCCTGGATTGTTGTTTGAGCGCCCCGGTCAGGGGCGGTTGATCTTGACGTTGATGCCGTCAGGCAAAACGGTGATTGTACCGGGTGCCACATTCATGCCGGCAACCCGCAGCTGGTCTTCGCGGAAGGTATAGAGCGGATAGCCCTGCAGCAGCTGCTCGGCCAGGATGCCGCCCAGTGCATTGAGCTGGCGCGAGAACTGCGCGGGCATGCCCTGCACGTCGAAGCGCTGCACCTCGGGGTCCTGCAGCACCACCGAGCGCGTGGGCTCGTCATAGCGCAGGCCGCTGTCCAGCGCAAAACGCCCTGACAGGGCCCGGCTGAAGAACAGCTTGTTGTCGATCATGGCGTCGAACTGCACGTTGACGCGGTTGCGCGCCGGGTCCAGCGTCAGCTGCGGGTTGGCCAGCTGGATGTCGAACAGCTCCATATAGCGCTTGTTGAATGGAAACTTGCGCTCCAGCGCCGCCTGCAGCTGGCTTTGCGAGAAGGTGTATTCGTTGCGGAAGGCGCCGCAGGCGGCCAGGACCACGGCCAGCGTGGCCGCGCCAGCCGCGGCAAGCCAGCGCCGTCGGGAAGTCCGGATCATATTGCCTCCGATTGCGGGATAGTCAGGTCGCGTACCAGGCGTCATGCGCGCGCACCGGGCCGCCCGGGCGTGGCCTGCGGCGCGGTCAGGATTTCCAGCTGGGTCAGCCAGTGCAGCGCGGCTTCGCGCGAGTCGCCGCACATCTCGGCCGACGGCTTCAGGCCGCCGCAGAACGCAGGCCGGTCCGGCCTGCCAAACACCGCGCAGCGCATATCCGGCAGCAGCTGCGCGCACGGCTCGCCCGCCGGCTTGCCGCCAGGCATGCCGGGCAGCGGCGAGGCGATCGACGGGGCGATGCAGCAGGCGCCGCAGCCTGCGCGACAGGAAAGGTCTGACCGGCAACTCATGACGATGGTTCAGGATGGGCGGCCGCCAGGCGGCCAGCACAAAGAGGACATTGTGCCCGAAGGGCCGCTGCCGTCCTGTAAGAAAAGGAAAACGCAGTAAGCCGCGCCCGCGCACCGCCGGAAAAAGCGAACCATAAGCCACAAATCGTAATTTAGCCTCAGTGCCGTCTCGATGTGTTCCCGAGGGTCGCCGGCCTGTGCTTGACCCTCCCATGGCGCTCATCTACATTACTGACCGACAAGTTATTAACTTTCCGACCCGCCCCCCGTGCCCCGCAGGACCCGCAAGACATCCGTGAAAACGCCCGCCGATCCTCACAAGGACGCCGACACGCCGCGCTGGAGCCGGCGCAAGGCCGCCCGCCCGCAAGAACTGGTGGCCGCGGCGCTCGACCTCTTCGTGGAGCGCGGGTATGCGGCCACGCGGCTGGAAGACGTGGCCGCCGCGGCCGGCGTGTCCAAGGGCACGGTCTATCTTTACTTCGCCAATAAGGAAGAGCTGTTCAAGTCGGTGGTACGCGAGAACCTGGTGCCGGCACTGGCGCGCGGCTCCGACCTGGTCGACGCCTACGACGGCAGCACGCCCGAGCTGTTGCGCGAGCTGCTGCGCGGCTGGTGGGGCCTGATCGGCGCCACGCCGGTGGCGGGACTGACCAAGCTGATCATGGCCGAGTCGGCCAATTTCCCGGACATCGCCCGTTTCTATAACCAGGAAGTGATGATGCCGGGCGACGAGTTGTTCGCCAAGGTGCTGGCCCGTGGTGTAGCGCGCGGCGAATTCCGCGCGATGCCGGCCAACCCCACCACGACGCTGGTCTGTGCGCCGCTGGTGTTCCTGATGCTGTGGCAGCGCGCGCTGCGTGCCACCGCCGAGAAGGACATCGACCCCGAGGCCTTCCTGGACGGCCTGCTGGACACGCTGCTGTTCGGGCTCACCAGCGGCGACGCCCGCAATCGCCCGCTGCCGCCGCAGACCGGCCCCTACATCTGGGAACGCATCCGCGACGACATGCTGGCGCAACGCGCCGCCGCCATGGAAGCCGACGCCGAGCCCGATCCCCCTGCGCCGCGACCCGGCCTCTGAACATGAAGCGCAAGACCCTGCTGATCACCGCCGCCTGCATCGCCATCGCGCTGACCGCCACGATCGCCGTGCGCAAGGCCGTCAGCGCGCGCCAGCCGCAGGCGCCGGCCCAGGCCGCCGTCAACGTGGTGGAATTCCTGCAGACCGACCTGGTCAGCGTGGCGCGCCAGGACCTGCGGGTGTCGCTGCCGCTGTCGGGCAGCCTGCGTGCGCTGAACCAGGCCTCGGTCAAGGCCAAGGTCTCCGGCGAGGTCAAGGCGGTGCTGGTACGTGAGGGCGAGCCGGTGTGCGCCGGCCAGGTGATCGTGCGCATCGATCCCACCGAGTACGAGGCCAAGGTGGCGCAGGCGCGCGGCCAGATGCTGGCCACGCGCGGACAGTTCGAGAACTCGCGCCAGACCTGGGAGCGCAACCGCGAGCTGGTCGGCAAGGGCTTTATCTCCAGGACCGCATTCGACAAGTACCAGGCCGACCTGGACGTCGCCCGCGCCAACCTTGACGCGGCCCAGGGCGGCCTGGCGGTGGCGCAGAAGGCGCTGGCCGACACCGTGGTCAAGGCACCGCTCGATGGCATGGTGGCCGCGCGCGCGGTGCAGCCGGGCGAGAAGGTCTCGCCGGATACGCGCCTGGTCGACGTGGTCGACCTGCGCGTGCTGGAACTGGAAGCGCCGATCCCGATGGCGGACGTGGCGCGCGCCGCGGTCGGCCAGCCGGTGGCGCTGGACGTGGAAGGCGCCGGCGGCTTCACCGGCAAGCTGGTGCGCATCAACCCGGCAGTCAGCCAGGGCACGCGCAGCATCATGGTCTATATCCGCGTCGAGAATGCAGACCAGAAGCTGCGCGCCGGCATGTTCGCGCGCGGCGCGCTGGTGCTGGGCGAACGTCCCGGCGTAGTGGCGGTGCCGTCCTCGGCGGTGCGCACGGAAGGCGAGCGCGCCTTCGTCTATGCCATCGACAAGGACACCCTGGCCGAGCGCCCGGTGCAGCTTGGCATCCGCGACGAGGCCAGCGGCATGGTGGAAATCGTCTCCGGGCTGGACGCCGGCACCGAGATCGTCCGCAACAACCTTGGCACGCTGCGCAGCGGCAGCCAGGTCAAGCGCGTCAAGGCGTAAGGACCCGCGCCATGTGGTTCACCCGCCTGTCGATCCGCAATCCGGTGCTGGCCACCATGATGATGATGGCCTTCATCGTGGTGGGGCTGTTCTCTTACCAGCGGCTGCCGGTCGACCAGTTCCCCGACATCACCTTCCCGGTGGTGGTGGTGCAGACCGAATACCCGGGCGCCGCGCCGGAGTCGGTGGAGTCCGACGTCACGCGCAAGGTCGAGGAAATCGTCAACACCATCTCCGGCATCGACGAAATCTTCTCGCATTCGTACCAGGGCACTTCGGTCGTCGTCATCAAGTTCGACCTGAGCGTCGACGTCGGCCAGGCCGCGCAGGACGTGCGCGACAAGATCGCGCTGATCCGCCCGCAGTTCCGCGACGAGGTGAAAGAGCCGCGCGTGCTGCGCTATGACCCGTCCGACGCGCCGGTCCTCTATCTCTCGGTCTCCAACGCAGCGGGCGCCACCCGCAGCCAGCGCGAGCTGACCACCATCGCCGACCAGATCGTGCGCAAGCGGCTGGAGACGGTGCGCGGCGTGGGCGCCATCAATATCGTCGGCGGCACCAAGCGCGAGGTCGAGATCCGCATCCGGCCGGCGCAGTTGGAGGCGCTGGGGATTGGCGTGGACCAGGTGATGAACGCCATCCGCAACGAGAACCAGGAACTGCCCGCGGGCGAGCTGCGTTCCTCGGCCACGGAAACGGTGGTGCAGATCAAGGGCCGCGTGCCCACCCCGGACGCGTTCCGCCAGATCATCGTGGCGCGCCGCGCCGGCCAGCCGGTCACGCTGGGCGAGATTGCCGATGTGCGCGACGGCCAGGAAGAGCAGGAAAGCCTGGCGCTGCTGGACGGCAAGCGCGCGCTGTTCCTGTCGGTGGTGAAGGCGCAGGGCCAGAACACCGTCGATACCGTCGACGGCCTGGTGCGCATGACCGAGGAAACACGCAAGCTGGTGCCGGCCGGGGTGCAGCTGAACGTGGTCAACGACACCGCGCGCGGCATCCGCAGCAGCGTCAAGGAAGTGCGATCGACGCTGCTGGAAGGGGCCTTCCTGACGGTGGCGATCGTGTTCCTGTTTCTGGGTTCGTGGCGCAGCACTGTGATCACCGGGCTGACACTGCCGATTGCGCTGATCGGCACCTTCGGCGTGATGTATACGTGCGGCTTCACGCTCAACGTGATCACGCTGATGGCGCTGTCGCTGTGCGTGGGCCTGCTGATCGACGATGCCATCGTGGTGCGCGAGAACATCGTGCGCCACAACCTGATGGGCAAGGACCACCGCACCGCGGCGCTGGACGGCACCAACGAGATCGGGCTGGCGGTGCTGGCCACCACCTTCTCGATCGTGGCGGTGTTCCTGCCGGTGGGCTTCATGGGCGGCATCATCGGGCGCTTCTTCCACCAGTTCGGCATCACCGTGGTAGCGGCGGTGCTGATCTCGATGTTCGTCTCGTTCACGCTGGACCCGATGCTGTCGTCGGTCTGGCACGACCCGGACCTGCACGGCACCGGCAACAAGAAGAGCTGGTACGGGCGCACGGTGGGACGGTTGCTGGACTGGTTCTCGGCAAAGATGGACAAGCTTGGCAACGGCTATGCCAGCATGCTGGGCTGGGCGCTGAAGCACCGGCTGGCCACGGCCATCATCGCCGCGGTGACCTTCTTCGGCAGCTTTGCGCTGGTGCCGCTGATCGGCACGGAATTCGTGCCCAATGCCGACCTGGGCGAGACCCAGGTGGGCTTCACCACGCCGGTCGGCACCTCGATCGAAGTCACTGAAGCCAAGGTGCGGCAGGTGGAAGCCGCGCTGAAATCCTTCCCGGAAGTGGCCTACACCTACGCCACCATCAACTCGGGCAATGCCTCGGGCCGCAATAATGCGCTGGTGTCGGTACGCCTGACCGAGCGGCGCTCGCGCCAGCTGTCCACCGCACAGCTCAACCCGCTGATCCGGCAGCGCCTGGCGGGCATCGCCGGCATCACGCTGACGATGGTGGGCATGCCCGACGGCGCCGGCGGCCAGAAGGCAATCCAGGTATCGATCCAGGGCGATGACCTGGACGAACTGCGGCGCCTGTCCAGGGAAGCGGGCACGCGCATGAAAGCGATCCGCGGCCTGGCCGACCTGGATTCGAGCATGAAGGACGACCGCCCCACCATCGAGGTGCGCATCCGGCGCGAGCTGGCATCGGACCTGGGCGTGGGCGTGGCGCAGATCGGCAATGCCCTGCGCCCGCTGCTGGCCGGCGACGCCATCAACTCCTGGCGCGCGCCCGATGACGAGAACTACGACGTGCGCGTGCGCCTGCCCAAGGATGCGCGCACCGGCATGGCCGACCTGAGCGCGCTGATGATCGCCAGCAGCCAGACCAACGCCGACGGCTCGCCCAGGATGGTGCCCTTGCGCCAGATCGCCGAGCTGGTGCCGACCACCGGCGCCAACCAGATCAGCCGGCGCGACCTGAACCGCGAAGTCGAGCTGACCGCCAACGTGGCCGGGCGCTCGGCCGGCGAAGTCGCGCGCGACGTCAAGGCCGCGCTGGACGGCATGAGCTGGCCGGCCGGCTACAAGTACCGCTTTGGCGGCTCGACCAAGTCGATGAACGAGTCCTTCGGCTACGCCGTGTCGGCGCTGGCGCTGGCGGTGATCTTCATCTACATGATCCTGGCCTCGCAGTTCGCCAGCTTCTTCCAGCCGATCGCCATCATGACCTCGCTGCCGCTGACGCTGGTCGGCGTGTTCGCGGCGCTGCTGCTGTTCCGCTCGACGCTGAACATGTTCTCGATCATCGGCTTCATCATGCTGATGGGGCTGGTGACCAAGAACGCGATCCTGCTGGTGGACTTCGCCAACCAGGCGCGCCAGGGCCATGTGGACGGCGCCGACGGCCGCCAGCCGCTGTCGCGCGAGGCGGCGCTGGTGGAGGCCGCGCGCGTACGGCTGCGCCCCATCCTGATGACCACGCTGGCGATGATCTTCGGCATGGTGCCGCTGGCCTTCAGCCTGGGAGAAGGCGCCGAGCAGCGCGCGCCGATGGGCCAGACCGTGATCGGCGGGATCATTACGTCGTCGATCCTGACGCTGGTGGTGGTGCCGGTGATCTATACGTACCTTGATGATTTCGGGGCCTGGCTGCGCCGGCTGTGGCAAGGCAAGGCGGCCAGCGAGCCCGCAGCGCACGCGCAGCCCGCACCCGGCCGGCAAGCGGCACCGGACCGGCCGGCTCCGGCGGAGGCCAGCGCGGAATGAGCCCGGCGGCGTCTGCAAGGTTAAAATAAGAGGTTTGATAAGACTGTCCGGCCGTGGCACCGCGCGGCCGGCGCACAGACCGACAGCGGTTGGCATTGGTAAGGAATGGCAAGATGGATCTCGAAAAAGCCCGATTCAACATGATCGAACAGCAAATCCGCCCGTGGGACGTGCTGGACCAGGAAATCCTGGACCTGCTGGCGGTGGTCAAGCGGGAGCAGTTCGTCCCGGCCGCGTACGCCTCGCTGGCGTTCGTCGACATGGAGATTCCGCTGCCCGCCGGGCAGAACATGCTGGCCCCGCGCGTGGAAGCCCGCATCCTGCAGGACCTGGCCGTGCGCAAGCATGAGAACGTGCTGGAAATCGGCGCCGGCTCCGGCTACATGGCCGCCCTGCTGGCCAACCGCGCGCGCCACGTGCTGACCGTGGACATCGTGCCCGGGCTGGTCGAGCTGGCCCGCACCAACCTGGCCAACGCCGGCGTCACCAACGTCGACGTGGCCGAAGGCAACGCCGCCGACGGCTGGAGCGCCGCCGCGCCCTACGACGTGATCTGCATCTCGGGCTCGCTGCCGGCGATTCCGCAGTCGATCCTGTCGCAGGTCAAGGTGGGCGGCCGCATCGCCGCCTTCATCGGCGAGCTGCCGGTGATGGAAGCGCGCCTGGTCACGCGCGTGTCCGAGACCGAATACCAGGTCGTCAACCTGTTCGAAACCGCGGTCAAGCCCCTGCAGGGCGCGGCCCGGCCGTCGCAATTCCAGTTCTGAGGACGGAGCCACCATGCAGGTCATCAAAGCGGCCGAACTGGCCCAGTGGCTGGCCGATGCCAGCCGCGCCAAACCGGTCCTGCTCGACGTGCGTGAAGGCTGGGAGGTGCAGACCTGCGCCATGCCCGGCATCACCCACATCCCGATGCGGGACATCCCCGCGCGCGCGGCCGAACTGGACGAAGACGCCGACATCGTCTGCATCTGCCACCACGGCGCACGCAGCATGCAGGTGGCGGCCTACCTGGAGCGCCAGGGCTACGCCAAGGTCTACAACCTGACCGGCGGCGTCGACGCCTGGGCCAGCGAGGTCGACCCGGCCATGCCGAAGTACTGAAGCGGCAGTCCAGCACAGCAACACCAAGAAGAATCGACTGTAGCCGCGGCCCGCGCCCGGCAACCTGGAGCTTTCATGAAGTTTGCGCCCAACGCCCTGCCCGGAGTGATCCGGACGCGCCTGGCGATCGCGGTTTCCCTGCTTGCCCCGCTGCTGGCCATGCTGCCGGCGGCACCGGCAAGCGCGGCCGACCTGCTGCAGGTCTATCGCGATGCGCAAGCCAATGACGCGCAGTTTGCCAGCGCGCGCTCGCAGCTGCTGGCCACGCGCGAGCGGCTGCCCCAGGGCCGCGCCGGGCTGCTGCCGCAGGTGGTTGGCACCGCGGGCGCCAACCGCACCAAGCTCGACCAGACGGCTTCGCTGCCGGTCGGCGCCGGGGCCAGTGCCTCCGGCACGCGCTTCTTCAACAACAACAACTGGCAGCTGCAACTGAGCCAGCCGCTGTTCCGCTGGGACCGCTGGGAAACCTACAAGCAGGGCGAACTGGCGTCACTGGCCGGTGAAGTCAGCTTCCACCAGGCCGAGCTCGACCTGATCACGCGCAGCTCGCAGGCCTATTTCGACGTGCTGGCGGCACAGGACAACCTCTACCTGGCACGCGCGCAGAAGAAGGCCATCTCCGAGCAACTGGAGCAGGCCAAGCGCAATTTTGAAGTCGGCACCGCCACCATCACCGACACCAACGACGCCCAGGCCCGCTACGACCTGGCCACCTCGACCGAGATCGCCTCGCAGAGCGACCTGGAAATCAAGCGCGCCACGCTGCAGCAGATCACCGGCAAGTCCGTCGACGAAGTGCTGGGACTGCGCCCCGAAGCGCCCATCCCCGGCCCGCAGCCGCCCGACGTCAACGCCTGGGCCGCGCAGGCAGAGACCAGCAACCTGCAGGTGAACCTGGCCAGCTACAACCTGGAAACCGCCCAGCGCGAGACCAACAAGGCCAAGGCCGGCCACCTGCCCTCGGTCGACCTGGTGGCGTCATACGGCTTCACCAACCAGACCGGCAGCGCCACGCAGGCGATCTCCACCCATTACAACGCCTCGCAGATCGGCGTGCAGCTGACCATGCCGATCTTCGCCGGCGGCCAGATCCAGTCGCGCGTGCGCGAGACCCTGGCCCTGGCCGACAAGGCCGCCAGCGACCTGGAATTCGCGCGCCGCACCGCCGCGCAGACGGCCCGCCAGACCTACTCCGGCGTGTCCAACGGCCTGGCCCAGGTCAAGGCTCTCGAAGCCGCCGAACGCTCGGCCACCAGCGCGGTGGAATCCAACCAGCTTGGCTATGAAGTGGGCGTGCGCATCAATATCGACGTGCTGAACGCCGAAGCGCAACTGTTCTCCACCCGGCGCGACCTGGCCAAGGCCCGCTACGACACCATCATGAACGGCCTGAGGCTGAAGGCCTCCACTGGCGTGCTGCAAGAGGCCGACGTGGTGCAGATCAACACCCTGCTGACCTCGTCGCCGGGCGCGCTGTACAAGCTGCCCACGCCCGGCCAGGCTGGTGGCAAGGCACCGGCAACCCCGCGCGCCTCGGTCGAGCGCCGCGGCACGCGGCGTGAAGCCACGCCTGCCGGCGCACCGCGCACCTGATCCTCCGCAGCACGCCGCAACGCAAATGGGCCGCAATTGCGGCCCATTTGCATAAACGGCGTCGCGCCCTAGTTCGCCCGCGTACGCGACTCCACCTTCAGCAGCTGCCAGCGTATCGACGACGCATCCGCCGGCGGGTTCGGCACCTGGTACTCACGCACGCGCAGCGTGTAGGCCACGCCCGGCTCGAAGTCCAGCCCCTCGATCGGGCCATACCAGAGCTGCCACGGCGCCTCCGGCGATTCGCGCCAGCGATAGCACGTCATCTTGCCCACGCCAGAGCACTCCACGCGCTGCGAATCGATGTAGACCACCTTCTCCACGCCCCCGGCCTCCACGCTCGCACCGCGCTTGCCCAGGCCTTCGCGCTCAACAAACTGCAGCAGGTCGCCGCCGGCAGTCTTCCAGATGATCTGCCGACCCGTGCTGCCCGCCGACGGCTGTGTGCCGACCGTGGCAAACGGCGTCTGCATCGCCTTGAGCAGGGCCGATTCCAGTTCCATGCGCGGTGGCGGGCAAGCCATGCGCGTGCCGGCAATGCGGTCGAAGCGGATGCCGGTATCGGTCTTGCCATAGCTGCCGGTAAAGCGGTTGCAGCCACTGGTGCCGCTGACCGTACCCTGCGCGGCATCGATGCCCTCATTGAACTCAAAAATGATGGGCTGGCCGTTGTCGCCGTGCGGGATATCGCGCAGCGCGCCGTCGGGCTGCTGCCAGCGCACCAGTTCCCAGCGGCTGGGGCCGGAGGGTTGGGTCTGGTTGAGGTTGGTGCCAGCGGAGGGGAGGTCCGGTGCTGTCGCGGTCGTGCAGGCACCTAGCGCGGTTGCCACCAGCAAGGCGGCCGCGCTGCGGGCAGCCAGGGCGAAGGGGAACAGGCTGGTACGGCTGTGCATGAAGGGCTCCTGTAACAGGCCGCTCAAGACGGCCGCATGGATGCAATCGACAGATCTGACAACGGGCATGCCGAAAAGTGCACCCCTTAATACATCAGTTTAGCAAGGCGGTTGCGCCAAAGCCCGGTCAAGCACCGATTAAATCACATACATCCTGTAACGTCCCAACCGCGTCGGCGGGCTAGGATGCGGAACGTCAAGAAATCCCACCCTGACCATCCGATATAATTGCCTCGCCCGGCGCAGCAATGTGACCGACAGGCTCCGCTCTCAACAGGCGGCAACAATAATAAGAAGGATGGATCGGCCCGCATCCCGAGTGCACAACCCTTCCTCCGGAAACCTCTCTCCATGCTCTTGATGACGAGATTGCAGAGATCCCAATCGTATGGGGTCGACAAAGCTCTGTACCTGGCCGCCTGTGCCGTCCTGGCTGCGTTCCCTGCGCTGATGTTTGTCAAGCCGACGGTTAGCAACCTCTGCTACGGACTCCTGCTCGGCTGGAGCGCCATCACTCTCGTTGCCGGCGGGCGGGCGGGCTTGGCGGAATGTGGCGCGCTGCTGCGCCAATACTGGCTGTTCATGCTGGCCATGGCGGCGCTGCCGCTTGCGGTGCTGCTGCAGCAACTGCTGGCCGGGGCGGAGGACCCGCATGTTTCTTACCTGTACCTGCGCTTCGCATTGTTCATTCCATTGGTTTTTGGGATGGTACGGCTTGGCAGGGGTGGGATGCGGAGTGTGCAGTGGGGTTTCGTGGTCTGCGCACTCCTTTCCGCGGCTTGGATCCACGAGGCGACAGCTGCAGGTCGCCCAGCTCACGTAGGGTCCTCCAATATCATTCCCCTTAGCAATCTTTCCATGCTGATGGGAATACTCGCCCTGATTTCAATTGGATGGGATCGTCCCAGGGACTATCTGCAATCGGGCCTGAAGCTGCTGGCCGGCTCTGCCGGCCTGTACGCCTCATACATGAGCGGCACGCGTGGCGGCTGGCTCGCCATCCCCGTGCTTGCGCTGATTGCGTTGGCAGCATCACGCAGATTGACTCGCTTACACAAGGCGGCTGCCCTCGCAGGACTGGCCGGTCTTATGGCCCTCACCTGGTTCGGCAGCGCCTGGGTGCAGCAGCGCACGACAGAGGTTGTATCCGAACTGTCTCAATTTGATCACCATGTAACACTGGACACGTCGATCGGTATACGGCTACAGCTGTGGCGAGAATCGCTCCAGATGGTGCAGGCCCATCCCTGGACCGGCGTGGGGCCGGAGAACTTCGAGCGGACCCTGCAAACGCTTGCGGCGCAGCATGAGATCTCCCCACTCGCTGCCAGCATGCCGCATTCACACAATGAACTCCTGCATGCTACGGCCACACTCGGCATCCCGGGCCTATTGGCAATCCTTGCTCTGTATCTGGTACCGGCCGCCTTCTTCCTGCGCCACCTTGGCAATGCAGACCGGGGCACGCAGGTCGCCAGCGCCATGGGCCTGGCCCTGTGCTGCGGCTTCATGGTGTTCGGCCTGACCGAGGTCATGTTCGCCACGACCCTGGTCAATGCCTTCTACAGCCTGATCATGGCCGTGTGCTTTGCCTATGTGATTGCGCGCAAGGACGCCTTGCCCGCGCGGGCGGCCAGTTGAGCCAGGACTCACGACGCCACATCTGCTTCCTGACCGGTACCTTGAATGCGATGGCCGGCGCGGAGCGGATGACCGCAACGATTGCCAATGCGCTTGCCGACGTTGGCCATCGTGTCACTATCCTGAGCCTCTGGGACGCTGCCAGCCAGTTTCCGCTGCATCCACGCGTGCGCCATGAAGCGCTGTTCGCGCAACGGCCCTCTTTCAAACGCGCCTATTTCGCCACGGTCGCCGGCATCCGCAGGCACTGCACCGCGCATCGCATCGATGTGCTGGTACAGGTCGACACCATGCTCGAACTCTTCGTGCTGCCTGCCACCCTCGGCCTGGGCCTGCATCGTATCGCGTGGGAGCATTGCCATTTCGACGAGGATCTCGGCAGGCCGGCGCGCAAGGTGGCTCGGCGACTGGCCGCGCAGTTCTGCCGGCAGGTAGTCGTGCTGACAGAGCGGGACCGCCGCCGCTGGCTTGAGGCACTGCGGCCGCGCAGCGAGGTCGTCTGCCTGCCGAATCCGCTGCCATTTCCGATGCCGGCCGAACCCGCGCCACGCATGCAGAAGACCGTGCTGGCCATGGGCCGGCTGGTCCCGGCGAAAGGCTTTGATGTCTTGCTGCGCGCCTGGCAGAAGGTAGTGGAAGCGGAACCGGAATGGCAACTGGTCATCCACGGCGAAGGCGAAGAGCGCCCTGCCCTCACTGCACTGATCGGCCAGCTGCAACTGCAAGACCGGGCCAGCCTGCCGGGTATCTGCCAGGATCCGGCGCAGGCCTACGGGCGTGCATCGGTCTTCTGCCTGAGTTCGCGCTATGAGGGATTCGGACTGGTGCTGATCGAAGCGATGGCCTTTGGCCTGCCGATCGTATCGACCGATTGCGAGACCGGACCCCGCGAACTGCTCACCCCGGGGCAGGATGCGCTGGTCGTTGCAGCGGATGATGCCGATGCGCTGGCCAAGGCGCTGCTGACGGTGATCCGCCAACCGGAACTGGCGAGCCGCCTTGGCGCCGGTGGCCGCCACAAGGCAAGCCATTTCACGCTGGAGCGGCTTGCCCTGCAGTGGGATGCCTTGGTCAAGGCACCAGGGTAAGCACCGGATCAGCCTTCCAGCGCCGGGGCCAGCGCAGCGAGCGTGCGCACGGTGGCGCCCCGATGCAAACCCGCAAAGGTCTGCGCATGCGCGCGCATATCCGCCAGCCGCGCTGGATCGGCCAGCACGCTTGCCGCGGTACGCATCAGCGCATCGGCATTATCGACGCGCAGACAAGCGCCCGCGGCAATCGCGTCTTCCGTCGCCTGCGCAAAGTTGAAGGTATGCGGACCAACCAGCACCGGCGTGCCGACCGCGCAGGCCTCGATCAGGTTCTGACCCCCGAGCGGCAACAGGCTGCCACCGATAAAGGCAAGATCCGACGCAGCAAAGTACGTCGCCATCTCGCCCATCGAATCGCCCAGCACGATATCGGCAGTCAGCGGCGACTGGATGCCGTCAAGATCCAGTGCACTCCGGCGCTCGACCGAAAACCCCGCACGTGCCGCCATCGCGGCGACTTCATCGAAGCGCTGCGGGTGGCGGGGGATCAGCAGCAGAGCGGGACGTGGGACATTGCCCGCCAGTGATTGCCAACGGGAGAAGGCATCGAGCAACATCGGCTCCTCTCCCTCGCGCGTGCTGGCTGCGGCCAGCACCGCACGCGTGCCAAAGACCTTGCGCAACTGCTCGCCCAGCGCAACGCCTGCCGGCGCCGGCTGCATATCGAATTTCAGGTTGCCCGTGATCTGCACCGCCGGCACGCCCAACGCCTGGAAACGCTCGGCATCACCCACCGTCTGCGCCAGCACGCCCGCAAAATCCCCATACATGACCGCCGCCGCGCGCCCAAACCGCGCCGTGCGCCGGAAGCTGCGCGGCGACAGGCGCGCATTGACCAGGAACAGCGGCACCCCCGCCTTGCGCGCGCCGCGCACCAGGTTGGGCCACACCTCCGTCTCCATCAGCATGCCCGCCTGCGGCCGGAAATACCGCATGAAACACCCCACCAGCCATGGCAGGTCATACGGCAGGTAGCACTGCAGGATGCGCGGCTCCTTGCCGAACAGCTGCGCACCGGTCTGGCGGCCGGTCGGCGTCATGTGCGTCAGCAGCAGACGGTGGTGCGGATAGGCGCCGAGCAGCGCCTCGATCAGCGGCTGCGCGGCGCGGGTCTCGCCTACTGACACGGCGTGGACCCATAGCCACGGACCTTTCCGGGACAGGCTGCCGTATACACCCAGGCGCTCGCCGACATGCTGCAAGTAGCCCGGTTCTTTACGCGCACGCCAGGCCAGGCGCAGCAGCGCCAGCGGCAGCACCACCACCCACAACGTGCTATAGAGCAAACGCAGCATCAGGCAGCCACCCCGCGCACGCGGCAAGCCGCGTCGTAGACCTCATCGACCGACGGCACCACGCCGTCGTCACCGACATTGGCAATGCGCGCGGACCAGTAGCCCTCAGTCTTCCAGCGCCACGTGGCCGTGTAAATCTCCACCGTCGGCCGGCACAACGCCGCGGCGATATGGACCAGGCCTGTATCGACCCCGATCACCACCTCGGCCCGGTTGATCAGCCCGAAGCCCTGCATCACCGAGAAACGCGGCAACACCCTCGCCTGCGGCACACCGGCAGCGATCTCTTCAGCAGCCTGGCGTTCCTTGTCATTGCCCCACGGCAGCAACATCACCAGACCCTCATCCGCCAGCCGCCTGCCAAGCACATGCCAGTTCTGCACTGCCCATTTCTTGCGCGCGCCGGCGGTCGCATGGAAGCACACGGCATAGCGCGCAGGCAGGTCGCCCCACAGCGGATCGTCCACATGCAGCGCCTGCGCGGCAGGCCCGAAAAACTGCGGCGGCTCCGCCGGCGCAAGCCCGGTCAGCGCAGCGCCCAGCAAGCGCGAGCGCCGCACCGAATGCGTCTGGCGCGGCACGCGCACCGGATCGGTGTACAACAGCCGCGCCGCCGGCTCATAGCCGGAGCCCTGCGTGGCATTGCCCAGCCCGATAATCGGCGCACCGGGCGCCCGCGCGGCCACGCGCGCAACCACCGCGGTCTTGAGCAAACCCTGGCTCTCGATCACCGCGTCGTAGCGCTCCTGGCGCAACGCGTCACGCACCTCGCCCACCTCGCGCCAGGTGCCGCCCTGCAGGATGCGCTTGCGCCAGCGCCGCAGCGCAAACGGGATCACCCGACGCACCTCCGGCAACAGCCGGACAAGCTCGACATAGCCCTCTTCCACCACCCAGTCGATCTCGGCACCCGGCCAGCGCGCGCGCAGATCATGCACCAGCGGCATGTTGTGCACCACGTCACCGAGCGACGACACCTTGACCAGCAGGATGCGCGGCCGTTCCGGCAGTGTGAAAGGCACCGCGGCCGGCGTGGGCTGCGCCACACCGGCCGCGTCCGACGATGCCGCCGGCACCGTCGCGCGCTCAGAACGGGAGCTGAGCATCCGGCTTCTCTGCCAAGATCACGCGCTTGAACTCCGCCTGGATGCGCGCCAGCGCGGCGTCGTTGTCCGCCTCGAAACGCATCACCACCACTGGGGTGGTATTGGACGGGCGCGCCAGGCCGAAGCCATCGGCGTACTCCACGCGCACGCCATCGATGGTGATCACCTCGCGCGCCCCTTCGAACTTCGCGTTCGCCTTGATCTTGTCCAGCAGCGTGAACGGCTCACCCTCGGCACACTTGAGCTGCAGTTCCGGTGTGTTGTTGGCATTCGGCAGCGCATTCAGCACCGCGCTCGGATCCGCGTGGCGCGACAGGATCTCCAGCAGGCGCGCGCCCGTATACAGGCCATCGTCAAAGCCATACCAGCGGTCCTTGAAGAACACGTGGCCGCTCATCTCGCCCGCGATCGGCGCGCCCGTTTCCTTCAGCTTGGCCTTGACCAGCGAATGGCCGGTCTTCCACATCAGCGGCTCGCCGCCATGCTCACGGATCCAGGGGGCCAGTTTGCCGGTGCATTTCACGTCGTAAATAACCTGGGCACCCGGGTTGCGCGACAGGATCTCTTCAGCGAACAGCATCAGTTGCCTGTCCGGGAAAATCACCTGACCGTCCTTGGTCACCACGCCGAGGCGGTCGCCATCACCGTCGAAGGCCAGGCCAAGCTCGCAGTCCGTCTCGCGCAGGGCCTTCATCAGATCCTGCAGATTCTCGATATGTGCGGGATCAGGGTGGTGGTTCGGGAAATTGCCGTCCACGTCGCAGAACAGCTCCGTCACCTCGCAGCCCAGGCCACGGAACAGGTCACCCACGAAGGCGCCGGCCACGCCGTTGCCGGCATCCAGGGCAATCTTCATCGGACGGGCGAGCTTGACGTCGCTGATGATGCGGTCGAGGTACTTTTGACGCACATCGACTTGCTTGTATGTACCGGCACCGCTGCTGAACTGGCCGGCTTCGATCCGCTGGCGCAGCGCCTGGATCTGCTCGCCATAGATCGCCTTGCCGGCCAGCACCATCTTGAAACCGTTGTAGTCCGGCGGGTTGTGGCTGCCGGTGACCATGATGCCGGAGGTCGGGCGAACGCCGTCGATCTCGATATTGGTGGCGAAGTAGACCATCGGGGTGGCGACCAGGCCGATGTCGATCACGTCCAGGCCGGCGGCGCGCAGGCCTTCTACCAGGCCGGAGATGAGGTCGGGGCCGGAGAGGCGGCCGTCGCGGCCGACGGCGATGGCTTTTTCGCCCAGGTCTGCGGCGGCGGTGCCGAAGGAAAGGCCGATGAAGCGGGCAACCTCACGCGTCAGCGTCTTGCCAACGACGCCACGAATGTCATAGGCCTTAAAGATCGAAGAGTCAATTTGCATGAGCATTACGAAAGTTGGATACGTGTCATGAAAGTGTCGAACCGCCAAATCGGCGCAGGGGAGCATTGTGCCGGATTGCGCAACCGCGGTGACCGATAGCGACTCAGGAAGTGCTCCGGACCAAGACGCCGTGGCACCTAATGCACTAGAGTGCACATCGCGGGCTGCGGCTAGGCACGCAGTTATAATCATGCGCTCCGATTGCAGAAATCCCGCCGCTGATTGAAACCACTATGCGTCGCAAGAGGGCTGAAAGCACTACAATTGTGCGCACTCATCCACTCGGCCTAGCCATCATACCTGTTTGCCTGACAAGCCGGTGGCGCAGGAAAAACTGGTTGCAGTTGCAAAACTTTGTAAATCTTTGAAGTGGCGAACTCACGTAACGGGTTGACGTGTGGCTAGATTCACTAATGACGAAAACCAACAGTATGTCCCGCTCCGCCCCGACCGTTCGTGCACGAGGATCCGAGATCATTCGGCGCGCCAGCCGGATGGTGGGCTGGGCGCTGTTAGGCCTAATGTTTCTCGGCCTCGGCATGTTTGCAGTTGAGGAACTGCGCCAAACTGGAATTGTCACCGGGCTGTTCACGCGCACACTAGGCTGGTCTGCAGCCGCGTATCTCGGCGCGTTTGCGCTGATGCTCAGGTCACTGCATTTGCCACCCGTCGAGGGCAACAGCCTTGTCGGGCTGTCCGTGACATTGGCTTTTGTAGCCCTGCTCCTATGTTTCGCCGTTCTGCGACTAGAGTATTCACGCGTGGCGTTGTTGCTCACCTATTTTGGCACACTGGTGTGGACCTGGTTTGGGTACCGCTTGTTTGTCAGGAACTATGTACCCGTGTTTGGATACTCCGATCCCACGACGCTCGCGCAACTCGAACAGATCGTGAACATGCCCGGTGCTGCCCTGCCGAGTCCGCACCGGTTCGAACATATCCGGTCCCTGCAGGAGGCCACCGGGTGTGACGCATTGATGGTCGATCGGCACGCCATGGCCGATCCGGAACGCACTCGCACGCTGTCGCGGCTGAAGCTAACACATGTCCGCATGTATTCCGTCGAACGAATCGGCGAGATGCTGACTGGGCGAGTGGGACTCGCGCACATCGATGAGAATTTCCTTGACGACTACGCCAAGCACTATTTTTACGGCTTCCTGAAGCGACTCATCGACATCGTTTCCGTGGTGGCAATGGCACCGCTTGCAGTTCCGGTAGGCGCGCTAGTGGCACTTGCCGTCCGCCTTGAGTCAAAGGGCCCGGCTGTATTCCGTCAAGTGCGTGTCGGTCTATTCGGTCGCCCCTTTGTCATGTTGAAGTTCCGCAGCATGACCACTGAGGAAGATGCTCCTGCGCAGTTCGCGTCGAAGCAAGATCCTCGTGTCACCCGCGTTGGCCGGATCATCCGCAAGTATCGGCTCGACGAGATTCCGCAGCTCTGGAATGTGTTGACCGGTGACATGAGCCTGATCGGGCCGCGGCCGGAACAAGTGCCCATGGTCGAGCAGTTCTCGCAGAGCATTCCCTACTATCCCTATCGCCATCTGGTTCGCCCCGGCCTCTCGGGCTGGGCGCAGGTACAGCAGGGCTATGTAGGCACCCACGAGGAGACGGTCACAAAGCTAAGTTACGACCTGTACTACGTGAAACACTGTTCGTTTGCCTTGGATCTGCTGATTGCAGTCAAGACACTGCGAACCTTACTTACCGGATACGGCGCGCGTTGAACCCGTCCGAGCCATCCGCTCAGCCGGAGTCTTTGCGTATCCTGCTGGTGACAACCGGCCTACGCATGGGCGGTGCTGAACAGCAGGTTGCTGCCCTCGCGAAAGAGTTCATCGCGCGAGGCAACAGCGTCGCGCTGATCAGCCTGACTCCGGATTGCGAAGTCCCCATGCCCGACGCGGTAGAGCGCTTGATGCTCGATTTGCGCAAGACACCTCTGTCGATGGTTCATGCGCTATTGAAAGCACGACGCTTTGCACTAGAATGGCGCCCGGACATCGTGAATTCGCATATGTTCCATGCGAATCTGTTTGCGCGGTCACTGTCGCGCATTTGCCGTCTGCCTCCGCTGATCTGCGCGGCACACAGCTTTTCAGAGGGCGGCCGGCTGCGCATGCTCTGTTATCGGCTCACCGATCGCTGGTGTACGCTGACGACGCAGGTCAGCCAGGCCAGTCGCGCAGAGATGATCCGGGCGGGAGCCGTCAGGCCTGACCGTGTTCGCGTGATGTACAACGGGATCGATACAGAGAAATTCAAGCCAGACGTGGCACTACGCGAGCGCACGCGCGCGCAGCTTGGCATTGATTCCCGCGCACATTTGATCCTGACCATAGGACGCCTGGCCGTAGAGAAAGCGCAAGATAGGCTGATCGATGCGTTCCAACGGATGAACCGTTCACAAACTACTCGCCTTTTCGTTGCAGGCGACGGGCCGCAGCGTGCAGCGTTGCAGGAGCGGATATCAAAATACGGACTGCACGATGCCGTCTCGCTGCTGGGGACAAGGCACGATATTCCCGCCCTGTTAAATGCAGCTGATCTTTTCGTACTCTCTTCACGCGTCGAGGGCATGCCTCTAGCGATTGGCGAAGCGCTGGCTTGCGGGCGCCCTGTCGTAGCCACTTCGGCGCCCGGCGTCAAGGAACTAATGGGTGACATTGGCACCATGGTGCCCATTGATGATACCGATGCACTGGCGCTTGCCATGACGCAATCGTTTGCCGCCGAGGCCGGAACCGATGGCCAGCGCGACATGCGCCGCCAACGAATCGTCACGCACTTCGGTATTGCCGCTGCCGCCGATCGCTGGTTATCGCTCTATCGCGAGATGCACTGCGAAGCCTCCGAACATGCACGCTGCACAAGGTCATGCGGCGACGCATAGCTGGCAACGTCGGCTGGATGTTGCTCGATCGCTGCTCGCAAGTGCTGGTGGGCATCGGCATCGTCGCGATACTCGCCCGTACCCTCGGCACCGACGGCTTTGCGGCGTTTCAATACGCCCAGTCCCTGGTACTGATCGGGGCGTCCGTCGCGCTGATTTGCGGTAGCGAAGTCGTGGTTCCGCGGCTTGTGGCGCTTGGCGATCTAGCCGCACAACATCGGCTCCTCAAGCACGTATTCCGCCTGCGCCTTCTGGCCGCGTGCTGCGCCTACCTGCTGGTCTGCGGCTTTCTATGGGTATCTCGGCAAGGGGATGCCAGTTGGCAGCCGGCTTTGATCTTGGGTATCACAATCCTGCTTCGCGAACCCTCTGGCGTCGTGATCGCGTGGACGCAGGCCCATACGCGAACCCGGCCAAGTGTGCTGATCAATCTTGCTTCCCTCGCTTTGAAAGCCGGCTCTGTTGCCACGCTTGCCGTGATGGGAATTCATGCCGTCGGCGCCTACGCCGCCGCTTTCGTACTTGAGGCCCTGATGGCCGCTGTCTTACTCGGCACCTTCTATCGCAAATACATGCCACAGGAGGCTGTCGATTACGATGGCCAACTGACGCGTCAGCTGTTCCGCGATGGATCTCTTTTCTGGATCAGCTTTATGCTGATGATGGCGGCACGCAGGGCTGATCAGCTGATACTCAGACCGCACGTACCTTCTGAAGAGTTCGCTGCCTATGCGGCCGCAATGCAGATCGTGGACAACTACACCACGTTGGCCACCATTCTCGCGAGTGGCATCGCTCCGCTCTACGTCTATGCACGGGATGCGTCCACTGGCATTCGCAATGTACTGAAGCTGGCGGCCCTCATCACCATCGTGGGGGCTGCCGGCACCGTGCCGCTTATCCTCCTGGCACCATGGATCGTGCATCTGCTGTATGGCGCCGCCTTTGTGGAGGCAAGCTCGCTATTGCGCCTGGCCACCCTTGCCTCGCCGTTGGTGTTTGCCGATGTTGGCTTTACTATCCTGGCAGCTTACCTGCGCAAGCCCCGATGGATCGCCATCAAATGGGGCCTTGCGCTTCTGGCAACAGTTGCTGTCGATCTGACTGCTATTCCCCGATTTGGCGCGAAAGGGGCCATTCTAGGCTACGCAGTTGCCAATGTCCTGGCCACGCTTGCGGGTGTCTACATGTGGCTCCACGCGCGAAAGGCGCAGGCATGATCTGCGCACCTGGCAATTTGAACTCAACCAGGCGCCTGCCCATCGCCCTCCAATTCTCGAAGAATTCCTGAAACGCAAAATATTGCAGGCCCTGAGGCAGGCACCGGCGCAGAGACCGTCCACGGCCTTGGAGAGAGGAGAATTCAGCTTCCATGTGGCTCGCATTGGCACTATCGCGAGCGAAGTCTCCGTATCCATCGGATCACGACCCAGGCTCGCTGCATGATCAGCAAGTGAATGCCCGTAAGTAGCAGGAATGCGACGAACAGGATGGACTCCGGCACGCCTTGCTTCCATGCAATCACGCCAATCAGACCGAGGAGAAAGTTGCCAACCAAGAGGAACCAGACTGCCTGCTTGCTATCCAGTCCCGCCCGCAACAGCAGGTGATGCAGGTGGGTGCGATCGGCCGCCAGCGGATTCTTGCCCTGGATTGCTCGACGCAAAACCACTGCCAGCAGATCAATCAAGATCAGCCCGACCACCCAGAGCATAACGGCCGGGGGCACGTAACCGCCACCCGGGTTGTACTCCTTCTGCGACAGCTCCACCGAGAACCAGCTGATCCCGTAGCCCAGCAACAAGCTTCCCGCATCGCCCAGGAAAACCAACCGGCGGCGCAGGGGGCTGGGCATGTTGAACAGCAGGAAACCTGCAATGGCGCCACACACCAGAAGGCAGATCCGGTATGCACCCGGATTGCCAATGTCGTTTGCCAGCCACGCGAACCAGCCGAACACGATAAAGGAAAGTCCCCCTGCCAGGCCATCCATGCCATCGGTCATGTTGATGGCATTGACCACCGCGAGGACAGCAAGAAGGGTCAGCGGAATGCCCCACGCATGAAGAATGACGTCGCGCTTGTTGAGGAGATCGCCCAGCGAGTGTAGATACACCTCGCCCCACGAAGTCATCAGGATTGCCGCTGTGAACTGGAATGCCAGCTTGCTTAGTGGCGGAATGCCATTCAGATCGTCGAACAGGCCAACCAGCGCAAGCAGCGTCAGGCCAATGTACAGCGGCGTGTACTGATCATAGCCGCGCACGAACATCGCCGTGGACACCCAGACCGCGATAAGGATCGCGATACCTCCGACCAGCGGCGTCGAGCCTTCGTGCCGCTTTCTTCCGCCAGGGTGGTCAAGCAGACCTCCGCGGGTGGCCAGTGGGCGCAGGATCAGCACAGCGCCTGCACTCAACAAGGCCGCGATTGCAGGGAGCCAGAATAGTTCAAACATGAAAACTCAAGAGAAATCGTAGCGCCAAGGTCGGGCCGGCATTCGCGTAGAATGTCGGCTTCCCGCCCGTGTCCACGTTCAGCATTGCAGATCGCAGGCGAACGTGCGGCGGCGAGCGGTCATTTGACTTCACATCGTGCCGCCCCGATAGTAGGGCCTGCCCTCCGCGTTGTGCAACCGCACAACCACAGTATTGTTCATGCTCTTGCCTATTTTTCTCGTATCGCGTAATGGGGTAAAGAACACGGGCGGCGTCGAGCGCGTCGTACATCTTCTCCAGAGTGACCTCAAACGGCATGGCGCCGAAGTAACCCTGGTCGACGAAGCCATGGTTTTACCACAGTTTCTGTGTCGCAAGCGCCTTGCGCAGTTTGCCTTTCCAATCGCGGCATCGCTGTGGCTATGGGCCAGAAGATTATCTGGTGGCAAGTTCGTGACCATTTCCAACTCCTCTTACACACCGCTCTATCCTGCTGAAGCAGTAATCGTTCACGGTTCCGCGGCTGGTTATATCCGGGCCTTGACCAAGTCGGGCAACCGGTTTCTGGGGATGAGGCTTCTGGCCCGCCTCGAAGGCCTGACAATGCGCTGCGCGCAGCGCGTGATCTGCGTCTCGGAAGCCGTCCGCGACCTGTGCATTGGCCACCATGGGATACCCGCAAGGAAATGCCGCGTGGTCCACAATGGCATTGACGCGAGCGTGTTTCATGCCGGGCAGAAATTCACGAACGGCCTCGTGCGGCTGGGCTTTGCGGGACGCTTGGAATATGGCAAGGGGTTGCCTTATCTGATCGAGATAGCGCGCTGGATTGGCACGCAACCCACCATGCGGCTGGTCATCGCAACGACGAGCGACGTGCCGACTACCCTGAAGAATCTCCCCGGCGTCACAATTGTTCCCGGCCTGGCGCCGGACCAGATGTCGACGTTCTACGACATGATCGACATCATGCTGTTGCCCTCCCTCTTCGAAGGGTTCGAGCTTGTCACACTCGAGGCACTGGCTTCCGGCGTCAGTGTACTAGGCACCCGGGTGGGCGCCTGCGATGTGTTCCTGCGGCAAGGCGTGCCCTGGGTCAGCGAACTACCGACAGACACCAGTGATTTCGTCAGGCAAGCTGCGTCGATTTTTGAGCGTCTGCGACGCAATAGCGACCCCGCTCGCATGCACGCATTCATTGAAGAATCCTTCTCCATCGAGCGCTTCTGCAAGCAGATTCGCGCACAACTGCAATTACGAGATTCGTGAACGTTCTGCTGATATCACCCAATGGGCTTCAGGAGCTTTCCGGAGGCGGCCTCTATCTCCGCTCGCTGGCCCAGGCGCTTTGCGCCGCCCAAGGCGTCGACCAGCTGACCGTCATCAGCAAGGACATGGGCAATGGGGAAATATTCGAGTTCCCTGCCCACTGCAAACGCATTTACCTGAAGAAGAACGCGCTCCGGGATGTGGCGGCACGCGTGCGACTGTGCCCCACCTACTTGATGACTTACCGCTCCCTGCTGATGCGCGAAGCGCGCGCCGCGGACGTCACGCTGTTCCACAATTCCCGCCTCGGAAGGCTCATGTCCGACATTCGCAAAAAAGTGCCCGGGAGGACATACGGGATACTGAGCGACAACGTGGAAGCCGAACTGAAGCGCCAGCACAGCGGGGGAAATATGTTACGGCAAGTAAGTAATGCGTTGGACACGCGGCTTATTCGCCACGCGGAGGCCCCGTGCCGCTCCGCGGACTTCATGACCTTTATCACTGAGGCCGACCGCACGCTGTTCGACAGCCATTACGGCATGCCCGCGCGCACAGGCATATTGCCCATCTCGCTGTCTCGTGGCGAGCCCGACGCGCAACGCCTGGCGGATTCCGCCGCCCATCCCCAGATTCTGTTCACCGCCCATTTCGGCTTTGCACCAAATCAGACCGCCTTGCATCACTTCGCCGAAGTGGCAAAGGCGTTCAAGGAAAGCGCCGATACGCCCGTGCAGTTCGTCGTTGCGGGCGCCCGTGCGGCGGAAATGGCCGCACCCTACCCCTGCCTGCAGGTCATCGACAATCCCGATCCCGACCGGATGTCCGCCGCCTTTGCCTCCGCCGCGGTCTACCTGGCACCGGTCAGTTGGGGCAGCGGCATGAAGACCAAGGTCGCCGAGGCGTTGTCGTATGGCATCCCGGTGATCTGCATGCCAAACGCCGCGGTAGGCTATGAAGCCATGCTCTCCGACGAGCGATATTGCGAAGCCATTAGCGTCGTTGAAAATGTGCCACAGATGGCACGCACACTTCACAGAATTTTACAAACCCCCGATCAGGGCTCCCTCCGGAATGCTGCATCTGCAGCATTCGATGCTTTATACTCGCAGGCGTCGCAGACTCGGCGGCTGGAACTGCTACTCCTTGCAAAATGATCAAATCGAGCGCGAAAAGACTGGTTAGCATCATTACTCCCGTGCATAACGATGGGAAGTATATTGGCGCGACCGCCATTTCGATTCTGCAGCAGAGCCTCACCGACTTCGAATGGATTTTGGTCGATGATGGATCAAATGGCGAAACGGCAGTCGTGCTCGCCCGTCTTGCCGCATCTGACGCGCGCATTCGAATCATTACAAATCCGGTGGCATACGGTCCCGCACGCGCGCGCAATATCGGTATCGCGGCCGCATCTGGAGAATATGTCGCATTTCTCGATGCTGATGACATCTGGGATGCAAATAAGCTGGAACAGCAGGTCAGGTTTATGCGCAACCATGACCTGGATTTCAGCTATCACGACTATATTCCGTTTGAGGACGGCAGTGGCCGCCCATTATCGAAGATTTGCGGGCCGAACCGGCTGACGCTGTTTTCCCATAACGCACGGCGCGGCGTGGGATGCCTGGCAGTAATGCTCAAGCGGAAGATCGCCGGCGACGGCGTGTTTCCGGCCATGCCGCCTGGCCTGGTCGCGGAGGACTTTGCGGCCTGGGCGATCCTCATCAAGGGTGGCCTGCGCGGCGAGCGCCTGCCGAAGACGCTGGCATGGTACCGCGTGCGCAAGCGGTCGTTCTCGTCGAACAAGTTCCGCTCGGCGCATTCAGTCTGGTTCATCATGCGCACGATGGAGGGCTTCGGCAAGGTCACGTCGGCGTTCTTCCTTGCGAGCTTCCTGTTCACAGCGATGATCTCACGGGTGGTGGCCCGTGTTTCCAGCCCTTACCAGACACTGGCCGCGCCTCCATGGCATTGAACGCACTGATCTCTGGTCTGGGCGTTCTCCTGAAGTTGCTCTGCGGCTTGGCCGCGAACAAGATCCTGTCCACGCAGTTGGGACCGGCAGCCTTTGGGACATGGGGAAATGTCTTCAGCCTGGCCACGCTCTACACGACGTTCTCGAATGGCGGCATCTCGCAAGGGCTGATCGCGCAGTTGTCCTCACCGACACAGGACGATGCGGCGCGCGCACGGTGGCTGGCCGGCGGGTTGCTGTTTGTGCTTGGTGTGCCCGTGCTGATCGCCGCCTGGCATGCCGGATTCCGGCAACTCGGCGTGGTCAGCGGCGCCAAGGCGCTCGGCCCGCTCGCCGCACTGGCGCTCGGTCTGCTCGCTGCACTGGCGTTGCAGATCCAGGCCACCGTGCTGGCACAAGGGCGGTCGCGGCTGAATGCCATCGTAGTTGCGCTATCGGGTGTCACCGCACTGCTGAGCTACTGGCTGTTCGTCCTGCCTGGTTCGATCCCGAGCGCGGTCCGCGCACTGGTCATCAGCTTTGCCACAACGCTCGCGATCTGGCTGGTGGTGGCCGCCTCCACCCGAACGCGCTGGCATGCCGGCATCACCGCCTTGCGCGACGGTTGGCCGGCAGCCCGATCGCTGGCACCCTATGTCGCTATCGCGCTCGCACCGGCCGTCGTGGGCACCGCGGCCGTGATCGCCGTCCGCGAAGTCGTGTCGACGCAGGTCAGCCCGGAAGCGGCCGGCCTCTGGCAAGGCATGTTCCGCATCTCCGACGCCGTCGTCGCCATGGCGCAAGCGGTGGTCAGCTTCGTGCTGCTGCCCGAAGTGTTCCGGAGCGATGCGCCGCGCCAAACGCTAAAAAAACGTCTGGCCGGCTATGCTCTTCTCGTTGTGCTCGGCTTCATCGTTGGCGTAGCAATCCTGTGGCGCGGCGCCGACCTCGTGGTCAAGGTGCTCTACTCCGAGCAGTACGCGGGCATCTCACCCCTGCTCTGGATCGAACTGCTCGGCGATGCCTTCAAGGCCCTGGCAATGCCGTTTGTCGCGTTTTTCATTTATCAAAGGAATCTTCGGTTTTCCTGGGCGCTCGAGTTGACGTTTTCGGTCTGCTTCGTACTGGCCACCTACATACTGACCGGCTTGGCTGGCCTGGCAGGGGCAGCGGTCGCGTACGCCTGTGCGAACCTCGCCCTGCTGATTGTTGCTTTTGTATTGTTTTTTGGAGCCCAGGATGCCTAATTTTCTCTTTCTGGCAACAGTGGCGCTGGTAATTGCCAACCTGATCAGCGGTGCCTACGGCGTACTCGCCTGGCAGGAACCCATTACTGCGCTGACATTCTTTGTTTGCATATACCGGGTCAGCAAGGCGTCTTCCAGCCGGTTCAACCCGGCAATGCTGCTTTGCCTGACCACGACGCTCTTCCTGCTCAGCCGTTTCCTGATCACCTATTTCTTTGGCTGGTCCGACTACCGCTACGGCGACTGGTTCCGCATGGGGCCGATGAACGACCATACGGTGGCGCTGTCGCTGTGCGGCATCAGCCTGTTTCTATGCGGCATTGCATTGTCGGCAGGCAAGCTCGGCAACGTCCCGGTGCGCAATGACCAGTCTCTTGGCGCCTTCGCATTACGCTCCGGCCTGGCACTGCTGCCCTTTGCGCTTTATCGCGTCTATATCAATATTGACACGTGGCGCAATGGCGACTATCTCGCGCTCTACAAGTACGGTGGTCCGAGCGGCATTCCCTATGCGCTCGGCGGCTGGCTGATTTTCTGTGTCTTCATGTACCTGGCGTCGCGTCCCAAGCAGCGTTCGGCATTCATGGCATATGGCTTCGGGCTGGTGCTTTGCGTACTGGACATGCTCAAGGGGGCGCGTGGTATTCCAATGGCGCAGATCATCGCGCTGACGTGGCTGCTGGTCATGACCCAGGAACTCAAGGTTTCGTGGTGGAAAGCTGCTTGCGCCGGCATCGGCCTCGCCATCGTTGCCGATATTGTGGGGCGCGTTAGAGTGGGCATTCCTGTTGCAACAGCAATTTCGTCCGATCCGTTCGAAACACTCTTCGGATTCGCTTACGGGCAGGGTGTCAGCCTGATCTTCATCGAGTCCACGGCTACGCACCTTGTAAGGTTCACACCTGTCGACGGGTTGCGCGCGACCTTCGCCACCTTCCTCGACGGCTATCATCGAATGCTAGGTGATCTCGCTGCCGGTCAGACGCTGGAATTCGTCAAGCACACAGCCAGCCTGGCGCATCGCATATCGTTCATCGTCGATCCGAAAATGTACCTCGAAGGCAAGGGCATGGGCGGTTCTGCAGTGGCGGAGTCCCTGCTGTATTCGCGGCTGTTCGGGCCGCTCGTCGCTGGCCTTTTCACCGGCATGTGTTTGCGCCTGCTCCACCGCGTAGCCAGGGCCTCGCCGCTCGGCCTGTTTGTCTTCGCCGCCACGCTGCCCTTTTTCCTGCTGCTGCCGCGTGAAAACCAGTTGCTCTTCGTGGTTCCGATGCTGAAGGCATCGCTGTTTGCTACGATCTTTTACGTAATCGCAAAATTCCATGTCAGACAGCCAGCCTAAGGTGACCGTCGTCGTTCCGACCTACAAGCGCGCTCACCTGCTTGCGGACACGATTCCGTCCTATCTGCAGCCAGAGGTCGCACAACTGGTACTGGTGGACGACTGCTCGCCCGACAATACGCCCGAGGTCGCGAAGGCGCTCATGCAGCGCTACCCGCAGGTCACCTATCTCCGCAACAGTGCAAACGGGAAACAGACCACATCGAAGAACCGTGGCAAGGCACTGGCGCAGACGGAATTCATCTACTTCGGTGATGACGATTCCATACTGAATCCCGGCGCTTTGGGGATTCTGCTGCAAACAGCAAAGGACACCGCCAGCGATATCGTTGGCGCCTCCGCCCTATACCTGCGCGACGACAATGACACGGAAGCCGCCGTCATCGAGCGCCGCAAGCTTGCTAGCAGGGCAGACGATGTGGTGAACCTGAGCAGGCTGCGATTCGATTTCGCGGCCAGAGTGCCTCAAGCTGTGGAGGTGCCTGTATGCCACGCATCGTTCCTGATTCGGGCGGACGCGGCCAAGGCCATAGACTTCGACACGGGCTACGTCGGCAACTGCTATCGCGAAGAAACCGATTACCTAGTGCGTTGCCGTGCAAGCGGACTCAAGATTTCATATGAGCCCCGCGCATTGCAGATCAACCTGCCTCCGTCTCAGGCCACCGGTGGTGCCCGTGGACGTGGCAGGTTGTCGTATGAGAGTTATGCGCTTTACAACACCGCTCGGTTCTTGCTGAAGAATCGGCAAGCCTTGAAACAGGCGGACCGACGCTGCAATGTCGCGCTTATGCTGGGCTGGTACGTAAGGGGGCGGGTAAGCGCCGCCTTGGCGCGGGCAGCGAGCGGTCTTTCGCGAAAACTCTCCGGACGGTCGTAGCCAGTCACGACGCCTACGATCGCGAAGCGCTTGCCAAGAGCTTCTGGATACGTTCAACAACGCTGGCAGGCACTGGGTCCTCCACACGGCGGAAAGCCAGCCCCTTGTCCATGCCTGGCAGCGCAGCCAGTACGTCCACTGCTGCCTTTACGGCACTGGACAGTGCCGCCAGGACGGCATTGGTCCATTGCTGCCGGTCGATGAACATCCGCAGTTGTGCACGAAGAAGATGTCTTCGCGCGACCAACGTCGACGTCACACTGTAGTTTCCCTGTCGGTACGCCAGCAAGGTCTCGTCAAGGCATGCAAACCTGCTCGCCGTACAGCTACGCAACAGCAGTTCCTGGTCTTCCGCACGCCTGACTTCCGGAACGCGATACCGATGCTTGCGGAACCAGTCCGCCCGGCCCATCCATGTGGGATGCGGCAATGGGATACCGCGCCACGGACGCGCGCAGATCGCCTCATGAGTTTCGCGAAACGGCAGGAATCCGACAATGGACCCATCATTCCGGAATACCGCTGCCCGACACCCTACCAGATCGACTTCGGGGTGTTCCTCCAGAAACTGGTACTGACGCTTCAGTCGCTCCGGAAAGCTCAGGTCGTCTGCATCCATCCGAGCAAGGTAGCGACCGCGGGTCAGATCGACACCCTGATTGAGGCGTGCAGTCAAACCGAGCTGAAAGCCATCCGAAACAAGCCGGATACGTGCGTCGTGCAACCCCAGCACGAGTTGGGCAGTGCTATCCGTGGACCCATCGTCAAGCACTATGAGTTCGAAATCCCCGAAAGTCTGGGCCAGAATGGAACGTACCGCAGGAATAATCGTCCGTTCGCCATTACGCACAGGTAGCAGCACGGTGATCGATGGGATTTGCTCAGACATTACTTGTCGCCGCCATACTCGCCTGCGGGCGGCAGCTTGCGTTGTCGACCCAGTACAAAAAGAACCCCATTCTTGGTCCAGCGTATTGGCGCGCGAACGGGAGCCGGAACCTTCGGATAAATCGCAAAGAAGATGCGCGCGAGACCTTGCAATGTGAGGAGTCGCTTACGGCGATAGCTCGCGATAAGCTGGTCGAAATACACGGCAGGCTCGGGTTGCGCCACCCCGTACTTCAGAAATCCACGACGCGAGCGTATGTGGTACTTCTCGAACAGCCGGTACCATTGCTCCCAGATCTCGGGCTCTTCGGCTACTTTGTGCGCGATCTTTTCGAACAGGATCGAATACTCGTAAAGCTCGATTTGCCCGCTGTCCCGGCATACCTCCGTGACCTGATGCGCCGCGTTCGTCGGCGTGCAAATCAGCGGCCTGGTGCTAAAGGCGAATGGCGTACCGCTCTGGAGGATACGGATATAGAAATCCAGGTCCACCAGCCATTTCATCCGTATATCGTATTCGAGCGAGAAAGCGCGACGATAGATCGTGGTACTCGGCGCACCGACGAAATTGCCTGCAAACAGCACCTCCGGCATTGCACGCAGCGCCTGCATTTGGCTCTCGGTGGCTCGATGAACACGCTGATGACCCGTTGCGACATCAATGATCAGCGTCGCACAGAACGCAAACCCAGCATCGGGATGGTCATCGAGTAGCTGCACGAAATCGCCCAGCGCATCCGCATCGGTAAAATTGTCGTCATGATGGAGGATCTTCAGGTAGTCGCCCGAAGCGAGACGCAACGCGGCGTTCCAGTTCTCCGGTGAACCCAGCTGCTTGGCATTTCGCACATATCGCAAGCGCCCGCCGAAATCGAATTCAGAAAGCAATGCTTCCACGGAATCATCGGGCGAATCGTCGGTAACGATCACTTCATAATCAGTAAAACGCTGATCCATTACCGACTGCAGCGTCTGGCGCAGAAAGGCCACCTGCCGATAGGCCGGAATACAGATGGAAACTTTAGGCATAGGCCCCTCTGATAATATCGGTCACACATGATCCACGCATCCATGACCATCTTGCCGGACCCACCGGGAACATACGAGCGTCTTGCCTAGCCCTTTCCTTGATAACGTTACGCATAGCGTCCATCAGACCGTTCTTTCCAACCTGCGGATAATGCCGAGCACGACCCGACGGTAGAGACGGTTCTTCGTTGCACGAGGCGCTTCCGCCGAGGGCGCGGCAAGCGGGGCCACTGCCGTCACAAAATAGTCACGCGCCCAATAGAAGCGACTGAGGAGTCCTTCCTTGGTGCCTTCGACAATTTCCTTTGAGCGGTCCCACATGCGTTTATTCTGCAAGTCCTGCTCGGTTTGCGTTTTGGGGCGCGTCAACGACAAATTACTATTGCGCGGCGCGGTGCTTACGTAGTAACTGCAGGTGAACGCCTCGATCACGGCCGGCTCATGATAGAAGCCCAGCCGGATTAGGAAATCCCAGTCCTCGGAACGCGTCAACGCTTCATTGAAAGGCTCTTCTCGCAGTTCGTCGTGCAGTCGCGTGCGGTCAATCAGAAAGCTATGGATCGGGATGAAGTTCTCTGTCCACAACGCCTTCAGGGAAAAGCTCTTGCGCACGAAGGGAGTGGTTTCCTGAATGACCTCGAACTGCTCATTCTCCTTCTTCAATACGGTTTGAGCATAGGCCCATGTGCGGCCAGTGTCTTGCAGGACCGTTACAAGGCGCTCCAAGTGATCCGGCTCCAATGCATCATCGTCGTCCAGGAAGCCGACGTAGCGACCCTTCGCCACAGCGATGCCAAGATTGAGATTTCTTGCGCGCTGGTCTTCATTGGTCGGATTGTGCGCCACACGGTATTCGATACTGGGCACCAAGGTGCCGAGGCCGCGGAGGTACTCGAGATATCCCTCGTCGGTGCCTTGGTACACCAATACGACCTCAAGCGGACGATAGATCGAGCGCCCAACGCTTTCGAGCGCGCGCGCGATTTCGCGATGACGACCTCCAACGCTCCGCACCACTAGCGTTGCCATCTCCTGCCCTGCAAGTCGATTCTCTTGCGGAACTGGCATCTTCAATTCCCCCACATCAACAACCGCTTGATGGCATTGCGGCATCTCCGCTGCAATGCACTGGCCGAGCCTCGCATCGTCCTGGCCAGATCCGCCGACGGCGGAGGCAGATATGGCTGCGCCTCCACCACTGCCGATCGGCGATACGATTGCAGACCTGTCTCTGTCAGCACCTTGCGGAATCGCTCTTTTAGAAGATCGTGCAACGCCCGCCCGTCCCAGAAACCCGACGCCGAGTTGGCGGCCTCAAGTTTGGCGAACCAATGCGCAATATCATTGAGATACTCAGGCGTCGCAGCGTACCGTTCGAGGATCAGACTTTCATGCAATTCAGAATCCCGCGTGTCGAGCTCAACACCTGCCTGAGCGAACATCCAGCCTCGCACCTTACGCGACGCCAAATACTGGTGATTGGATTCGCTCGTGCTGACCTGCTTCTTATGCAACCGGTAGTGCAGCAACAGGTCCGGCAGATTGGCGCTACGCACTTCCTGGGTAAAGCGGCTCCACAACCAATAGTCTTCCGCGTGCGGAAATTCGTTGGTGTAAACCAGCTTGCGCTCATCGTAAACAGAGCGGCGAAACATCAGTGCCGGATGTGCCAACGGGCAATAGAACATCAACGCGACACGAATATCGTCGTGCGATGGCGGAAACTGGAATGTATAAGGCGTCGCGATACTGTCGAAGAAGCGGATGGCACCGCCTACGACACCAACGTCGGCATGCTGCTGCAGAAACTCCACCTGCAGTCTGAAGCGGTCCGGCACACAGATGTCATCGGCATCCATGCGCGCGATATAGTCGCCTTTACAGAAACCCAAGGCCTTGTTGAGCGTGTTGACGAGACCAAGGTTCGTTTCATTCTCCACGATCCTGATGCGAGGATCCGCAAATGACCGCGCAATCTCAAGCGTATTGTCCGATGAACCGTCGTCAATGAGTATGACCTCGAAGTTCTCGTAGGTCTGGGCCAGCACGCTTTGCATAGCCTCGGCCAGATGCTGTTGCGCGTTGTACGCTGGCATTACGACGCTGATCAAAGGCTCGCCTTTCATTCAATTTCCGCCATGTCAGTGAACACTGTCACATCCACCGGTGACGCGTCACTGTTTATTGATTGATCTCTAAAGACTAATTTCACTGCAACGATACATTGCCGATGCGTTCGATCAAGTCCGTTTCAGAGCTTTGTCCACGTCGGCGGCAGCAGATCTCTCGTATCGAACTTCTCATCGCGAAACCACTGCGCTGGCGCAATCACTACCTTCTTCTCTGACGCATTCAGCCACGCTCCCCACCAGCTGAAAGTGCTGTTGGCAATGATGTGGTGACGGCAGGCTGACATCAGCCGCAAATCCTCATAGTTCCGGGCGGAGTCGTTGTGGCGGACATACCGCGTCTCGTGTCCGAGATGAAGGTTCTCCGCAACCCAGTCCGGGTCGTCGGAGAAAACATAGAACGTCGGTTTCACACCGATGTTTTCCGCTACATACCTGGCAGCCCGCATGTAGTAGTCCAGGGAACATGTTCCATGCACGGCATTGGCCGATGCATTGGTCACATAATCACCACGGCGGACGTGAATGGAAACTGCGCCCTCGTCGCCGCCGATACGTGCCAGCCATTCGGCATTTTCCGAAGTGGGCGGGGTGGCAATCTGAAAATCGCGGCGCAATTCCTGTGTCATTTCCGCGAAATAGCTCTCGCTTTGCCAGTACCCGTCGAGGTACGTACCGTCAGGCAGCTTCATGACCTCAGGATCCACAGCGAAACCGCGTTCGCGAAACACGCGCAATTCGGTACCCAGGCCAAAGCGTCGCAATGCCTTGGCCCACCGATTCTCAGCGCGCCCGCTGGGTATCTCGCGGTCTCCGGCCTGCACGGCCTTCAATGCAAAATGGTGCAGCCCGTAGTTGTGCAAGGGATAGTCGGCGAAGCCACTGCTGTCGATCTTCAACGGCACCCCAAGCCGCCGCGCCAGTGCCCGGCCCGCCGCGTACTGGAACATCTGGTTTCCAAGACCACCGATCACTCGCGTGACGATCATTCCTCCAACTCCTTGCTTACCCAGTTTTCCCAAATGAAAGGGAATTGATATGTCACGCGATGCGTTACAGCAAGCCGTTGCTGGATCGCCGCCATCCGTGCTTCCGCGTCAGGCACGAAATCGTGAAACTGAACCTGAAGTCGGTGGATTTTCCGTATAAGGCCCGTGTCGATCAGGTGATCGAGCAGGTCGTACTCGGCGCCCTCGATATTCACCTTCATCAAGTCAACTTGCGAAACATCCTCGGCTGAAAACACCTGCTCGGGCGTGACGACGCCAATTTCCACTATGTCTTCGCCCTGCAACTGCATGGACGATGCATCACCGGCAATCGAGATCTGGAACGTGCCCGCACAGCCACCAAGGCCCACCGCATGGAGACGGATCGCGTCGTTCTGCTCGAAACGACGCGCGATCTGCTCCACATACGATGGTACCGGTTCGAAAATGTGAATGTGGCAGCGATACCGTGCGTAGATGTCGCTCGCCCATTGTCCTTCGAACCCACCGACATCGAACACGATCGATTGGGACGTCAATGGGTAATCGACGCGCAGAGTACGGTCGCCATCGGCCGCCACCCATTTCCGGTACGAAAGCTCCTTCAATGAAGGCGGCGGCGGGGGAGGCGGTGGCGGTGGCGGCGGGGGAGGCGGCGGAGGTGGATCCATCGCATCGGCTGCATACTGCAGGCGGTAGCCCGCGGACCTGAGAACCCGTACCAATAGCTTGTTCACAGACTTTCCGTTCTTGATTTCTGGCAATTGCTGCGGCGATGACGAATCGCCACGTACCGCGGTGTTGGCGATTTCTGCTGCTTCCCTGGCCGCGCGTTCCACCATCTCGTTCATCGGGATCATGGTCTTCTGCACACGCTCGCTCTGGGACGTGGTGGCAATCAGGTGCTGCAGGACGATAGCGAGATTTGGAAAGAACTGCGTATTCCACAGATACTGCGTCCGTGCGCGCGCAATGGCCTCGAGGTGCGAAGGGTAATGCTTCGGGTCATCGAGACAACCGGCAATAGTCCGAGCAGCGCGTTGTGGTTCTTCCATCGCAATCCGCGTCCACGTATCGTCCGCGTGATAACGTCCGACATTCGTACAGCCTGCATAGAACGGATAGCACCATGCGAGCCACGCATCGGGGAGCTTTTCGGTCAGGAAATCTTCGCTTTCGTGGTTCTCCAACACCACCGCATATCGGTAGCGGGACAGCAGATCCCACTTCGAGTCGAAACTACGAATGCCGCGCCCATATACATGCAGGCGGTCTCCCAATGCCCCGGACAACGCCTGAACGAACTCCAGCCGCTTCCGATGGCCTTCGCTGAACGCCTTGTCCGACGAGATAACGCAGATCTCTTCCTGCTTTGCCACCGGCGCCATTGCAAGCAACTCGTCCATGGATCGTTCGACGAACCAGGGATGTGCCTGTTGCATCCGGAAGATGCGGGGATGATCAATGTCATGGCGCCCGCTGACGACAGTGTGGAACTGCGACAGAAAACCGGCGTCATAGTGGCCAAGGGAGTCCGGTTCGCCCGTCACGAATATGGTTCGTTCGTGCGGGCAGTTGACTTGCTCCCGCGCGGCGAGCGATTCGAATACCACCCAGGCATCGCAGTTCGAGATATTACTGTCGATGTGGAATCGGAAGGGCCCCCAAGTCGGCACGTGGCCTGGGAACTGACGCATCCATGGCCAGGCAGGTGCGCACGTTGACAGTTTGACGTCGATCATGCGAGAGACAAGGATTCCAAGCGCCAACCCGGATTGAGATGCACATAACCGAACGGCTGTTCGGCGGCATGCTGCACGTTATACCCCGGCGAACGGCGAACAGTGATTGGAAAGGAGAGCATGCTGTCAAAATAGTCGCAAACGCCAAACTGGCTGGAGTGGATTTCCACGACATAGCTGCCCGCCACCAGGAAATCGGCGGGCAATCGCGCATGCAGGACATAATCGCCGGGCAGGACGGTTTCCATGTCCGGATTCCAGTCTGCCGCGAGCGAGCGCGCAATCATTTCGCCAAGCACCGTCTTGAGATAGAACCCCATCCGAAACGCCTGAAGAGGCCGATGCACACGGAACTCGATCTGCACATCAATTGGCTTGCTGCCATCACACGCAGTGACCGGCACTTCGTCCTGAAGGATCAGGACATTCAGGCAATCGACATCCTCTGTGTGGAACGGCAGGTTCGCGCATTCGGTATTCACAGATCGCCGCATGTAGGACAGCACCGCTTCATCAACGGACACCTTCCCGTTGTTCACGCGGCCTCCCTCAAGGATCAGCGCGGTGTCGCACATCTCTTTGACCGCCCCCATGCTGTGGCTGACGAACAGCACGGTACGCCCTTCTGCCGCCAACTGGCGCATCTTGGCTTGACACTTCTTCTGGAATGCAGCGTCGCCAACGGCCAGTACTTCGTCCAGGACGATGATGTCCGGTTCCAGAAATGCCGATACTGCAAAAGCGAGGCGCACGTACATGCCGCTGGAATAGCGCTTGACGGGTGTGTCGAGGAATCGCTCGATCTCTGCGAAGTTGATAATCTCATCGAACTTGCGACGCACTTCGGCCTGGCTCATGCCCAGAAGCGCGCCATTGAGAAAGACGTTCTCACGCCCGGTCAACTCTGGATGGAAACCCGTACCAACTTCGAGCAGGCTGCTCAACCGGCCGCGAATCCGCACACTGCCGGACGTCGGGCTGACCACACGCGAAAGAATCTTCAACAGCGTGGATTTGCCGGCACCGTTCCTACCGATGATGGCAACGCGTTCGCCCTCTTCCACCTCGAAGTTAATGTCGCGCAATGCCCAGAAGACTTCTTCTGTCTCGACTTCAACGCCGGCCGCAGCGTTACGCTTCCGGCCACCACGCAGCATGGCACCCAGCCCGGAACCGATCGCATCGCGCAACGATTTCTGCGTCGACGCCTGGGCCTGCGCGGTGCGATGCTTGAGCAAATAGCTCTTCGAAAGATCTTCTACAACGATTGCTTTGCTCATGATTTACATCAGATCGGCGAAGCCGCTTTCAGTACGCCGGAAGAACCGGATTCCCGGGATGAGAAGCACGATCGTGATGCCGACGGAAATTGCGAGGGCGTCCCAGTGCAAAGGATTCTGTCCGCCTAGCAGACACCAGCGGAAACCGTCGATGATGCCTACCATCGGATTTAGCGAATAAAGCAGCCGCCACTTCTCTGGAACGATCGAGCTTGCAAAGCCGACAGGCGACAGATAGGCACCCAACTGAATGGCAACCGGAACCAGAAAGCGAAAATCCCGGTACGAGACGTTGAGCGACGCCACCCAGAGGCTGCATGCAAGTACGAACGAGCACAGCAAGATGACGAAGAGCGGCAAAAAAATGATCTGCCAGCTCGGAATATGAAGGTAGACCATCGACAGGCCGAGATACACGACGCCAGCGATGACGAAATCGACGACTCCAACGAACAGTGCACTGAGCGGCACGATCAGCCGTGGGAAATACACCTTCGAGATGATGTGGCCATTGCCCACAACACTGTTGCCTGCATCAGAGAAGGTCGCGGAGAAGAACTGCCATGGCAGCATTCCCGCAAACACCAGCAACGCATACGGTGCGTCGTTCGACGGCAACTTGGCAAGCTTGCCGAAGACAAGTGTGAAGACGAGCATGGTCGTGAGCGGGCGGAGGACGGCCCAGCTCATTCCCATGGCGGTCTGCTTGTATCGCACCAGCACGTCCCGCCACACGAGCAACATCAGCAACTCACGAAAGCGCCACAGGTCGCGCCAGTAGTGACTTGAATCAGGTTGCGGCGTAATCAGGGTCTCTGGCTTCGGCTCCGCAGACACCTTGCGCTCGGGGACGTTCAGGGCTTTCTGCATCACACTATTGCGCCCGGCAGTTCGGCCAAGGCTTGCTCGAGAAGTTTGAATTCGTCGTCCAGCGGATAGTGGTGATTCCCGATGAAGCAACCCGAGACATCGATCTCTTCCGCGTTGGTTAGGCTACCGTGAATGGAATAGTCATACCACTTCAGCACTTCGTTCTTAGCGAAATTGCCGGCAACGATAGGACGCACATCGATCTGGTGCTTCGCAAACGCCGCGATCAGGTCGGCGCGTGTGAACGGCGCATCGGGTTCGACAATGAGGCTGAAGCCGAACCAGCTGCTGTTGCCAATCTCGCGCTGAGTGCGCAAGTGCTGCACGCGCGACATCAGCGCCTGAAACTTCGATGCATTTCGGCGACGCTGTTCCACCATGCCAGGCAGCTTGCGCATCTGAGGAATGCCGATGGCACCGCTCAGTTCCAGCGGACGCACGTTGTACCCAGGCAGCACGAACCGGAACGATTCCTCGAACGGATTATCACTCTTGGTTCCGCAAACGTGATTGTGCTTGGGCAGGTTGCGCGTCCAGCCATGGGCGCGCAGTGCCAAGAGGATGTGATACAGCTCTTCGTCGTCGGTCACGACCACGCCACCTTCCATGGTCGAGATGTGGTGACTGAAGAACGATGAGTAAGTACCCATCAGTCCGAACGTCCCGGTTTGGCGCCCTTCGAACGTTGCACCCAGCGACTCACAATTGTCTTCAATGACGTCAATATTGCGATCGCCGACGATCTGACGGATGCGAGCGAAGTCGTTCGGATTACCCAGCAGGTTGACGACCATGATCGCTCGCGTTTGCGGGGTGATCGCGCCGGCTAGCGCATCGAGGTCATAGTTAAGCGTCTCGCGGTCAATATCGACGAACCGGACTCGCAATCCATACTGCTGCAGCGGATGGTACGTCGTACTCCACGACACTGCCGGCACGATGACTTCATCGCCAGCCTGCAGCGGATTGCTTTTCCGGAATAGCAGCGCGCCGACCATCACGAGGTTGGCGGAGGATCCGGAGTTCACCATTACGCTATAGCGGCTGCCAACGCTTTCGGCAAACACCCGCTCAAACTCAGCAACATGCTTACCCATCGTAAACATGCCCGACTCGATGACGCGTTGCATTGCATCGAGCTCTTCCTGGCCCCACGTAGTACTAGCAAGCGAGTACGGCATCCATTACCCCAAGTGATTCAAATAATAGTCATATGTAGCACGCAGCCCTTCAACCAGCGACGTCTGGGCAGCCCAGCCCAGCTGGCTGGCACGACTGGTGTCAACCAGCTTCCGGCTCATGCCAACCGGCTTCGACAAGTCATGCTCGAAGCGTCCCATATAGCCAACCACTTCTGCTGCGGCCTGGTAGTACTCATTGACTTCGTAGTCCCGACCCAGTCCGATATTCAGCACTCCTGGAAGGCTGTCGAAGCGGTCGATAAAGGTGAAGATGGCATCCGCCAGATCGCCCGCGTACAGAAACTCTCGCCGAGCGGTCCCATCGCCCCAGACGTCCACTGCGTCGCGGCCCGAAGACTTCGCCTCGTGCAGTTTGTGAATGATGGCTGGCACCAGATGCGAATGCTGCGGATCAAACTTGTCGTACTTGCCGTACAAATTGCATGGAATCAGCGTCTTGTACTGGCACTCCCGACTTTCCCGGCTGATGTAATCGCACAAGCGCGCCACTGCACATTTCGCCAGTGCATACCCTTCGTTGGTCGGCTCGAGCTGTCCTGTCAGAACTTCCTCTTCGCGCAGTGCATTGGGACTGTTCCGTGGATACATGCAAGAGCTGCCAAGATTAAGCACACGTGCAACCCCGGCATCACGAGCGGCCATGAGCAGGTTCTTGCCCATGTCCCAGTTCTCCACGAGAAACGCTACCGGCTCACGAATATTTGCCTGGATTCCGCCAACCCGGCCGGCCGCGTGCACAATACACGACGGTCGAAGGTCACGCAGGACGCCGCGTACCGCATCGAAATTCCGCAGATCCAATTCCCGACTGGACGGCGCCACGATATCGACATTACGGAGCTTGGCCAAATCGAGCAGGTTTCGCCCGACCATGCCAGTTCCACCTGTGACAAGAATGGGACCCTGAGGCACGATTACTTCTCCCCAAGGTCCGGCCGGAAGACCTTCAACCCGCGACCGAGTACGGCCTTCTCACGGGCGGCAAGCGCCGCATCGGCCTGAGCCATTTCCGCCACAAGCTCGGCAAATGACGTCTCCGGCGTCCAGCCAAGCTTTTCGCGCGCCCTGGTCGCATCGCCAAGCAGCGTTTCCACTTCAGCAGGACGGAAATATCGTGGATCCACCCGTACGATCGTGGATCCCGGAGCCACGTGACTGGCGTATTCTTCGTTTTCGACCTTGTCCACGATAGCCACCTCATCGACACCTTCGCCTTGCCATCGCAGGGTGATACCAAGCTCACGCGCCGAAAGATCAACAAACTCCCGGACACTGTGCTGTTCGCCTGTGGCAATAACGAAATCCTCGGGCTGCTCCTGCTGCAGCATGAGCCATTGCATCGTCACGTAATCGCGTGCATGACCCCAGTCGCGCAGAGCGTTCATGTTGCCGAGGTACAAGCAATCCTGCATGCCGAGCGCAATGCGCGCAAGACCGCGGGTGATCTTGCGAGTAACGAACGTCTCCCCGCGGATCGGACTCTCATGATTGAAGAGAATCCCGTTGCAAGCATAGAGCCCATACGATTCACGGTAGTTAACCGTGATCCAGTATGCATAGAGCTTTGCTACGGCATAAGGACTGCGCGGATAGAAAGGCGTCGTTTCTTTTTGTGGCACTTCTTGCACCAAGCCGTACAGTTCGGATGTCGATGCCTGATAGAAGCGCGCGGTCTTTTCAAGACCGAGAATCCGAATCGCCTCCAGCAAGCGCAGAGCGCCGATGCCGTCGGAATTTGCGGTGTACTCGGGCTCTTCAAACGACACCTGAACATGGCTTTGGGCTGCCAGATTGTAGATTTCCGTCGGTTGAACCTTGGCGATGATCCGCAGCAAGCTGCTCGAGTCCGTCAGGTCCCCATGGTGCAGTTCCAAGTTAGGGCCGCCCGAATGCGGATCATGGAAGAGGTGATCGATGCGATCGGTGTTAAAGAGCGAAGTTCTGCGTTTGATTCCATGGACCTGGTAGCCCTTGGCAAGCAGAAATTCGGCCAAATAAGCACCATCCTGTCCAGTGATGCCCGTAATGAGTGCGACTTTGCTCATAGATGCCACGTGTCCTTTCTTAAACCCGGCCGTAAGTGTCTTCAAAGCGGACGATATCGTCTTCCGCGAGATAGTCCCCGCACTGCACCTCGATCATGACCAAAGGCAGCTTTCCGGGGTTTTCCAGCCGGTGACGATTTCCGGCCGGGATATATGTCGATTCATTGGTGTTCACCAGCGTTTCGGTTTCGCCGTTGATCACCTTAGCCATGCCGTTGACCACGATCCAGTGTTCGCTGCGGTGGTAATGCATCTGCAGCGACAACGATGCGCCCGGCTTGACCTCGATGCGTTTGATCTTGAATCGTTCGCCGCCGCCTAGGACGGTATATGTGCCCCAAGGCCTATGCACCATTCGGTGGATCTTGCTGGATTCGTGCCCGCGCTCGCTCAGTTGGCGGACAATCTCCTTGACCTCCTGGGTTCGCTCCTTGTGAGCAACGAGAAGCGCATCGGCCGTATCGATCACGACGAGATCGCTGACACCCACCATACCAACCATGCGATCCTCACCGCGTACGTAGCAATTCTTGCTATCGTGCAGCAGTGCCTCACCCTCAATACAGTTGCCATTGCCATCGGCCCCGGCAAGCGCACCGATAGCATTCCAGGAGCCCACATCACTCCAACCGATGTCACAAGGCACAACGGCAAGCTGATTGGACTTCTCCATCAGCGCATAGTCGATCGAGATACTTGGCACTCCTTCGAACCGACTTGCCTCAAGATCGGTCTGGGAAAAGCCATCGGCCGTCACAACTCGTGACTCGTCGAAGCACTCCTTCACAGCATTGAGAATATTGCCAGCATGCTCTTCGAACTGTGATAGAACAGTGCCTGCCCTAAAACAGAAAATCCCAGAATTCCAAAGATAGTTGCCCGCCGCAAGATATTCGGCAGCCTTTTGTGCCGACGGCTTCTCGACAAAACGATTGACTTGCGTGCCGCTCGCCTCAATGTACCCGTACCCCGTTTCGGGCGCATCCGGACGGATCCCCAGAGTAACGAGATAGCCCTTCTCAGCCAAATCCCTTGCCTTGCCCACAGCGTCCGCGAAGGCCGCATGATCGGATATCAAGTGATCCGCGGCCAGAATCAGCAAGGTCGCGTCGTTACCGTAAGTCTTCGATACATGCAGCGCAGCAGCTACAACAGCCGCCGATGTATTACGCCCGAAGGGCTCAAGAATGAAAGATGTGGCCATTCGGGAGTGGTTAATCTCACGATACTCATCTTCCGTCTTGAAGAACAATTCCCTGTTTGTGACCGTAAGGATTTCGGCAACATCGGGCAGTGCAGCCGCACGCAGAAACGCCTTCTGCAACAGACTCTGTGAATCCGGCAGACGGATGAACGGCTTGGGATGGAACTCCCGAGACACCGGCCATAGCCTTGTCCCAGCCCCACCCGACAGAATAACGGGAATAAACGTCATTGAAATCACCAAGTCCGTATATAAATCAAAAATCTTGCCGAATAACGACGGCTAACATCGATTTTAACATTCGCAATCCCATCGATTCGCGCCAATTCCACCAACACCCATCATCCATGTCTGCACTTCCGTCAGCTGCAGCACTTCCTTCGCCAGCTCGCCCGACTCAGGCAAATGCCTGAATCACACTACGGTAATGGGCAACCACCTTTTTCTCATCGAACTCGCGCTGCACCTTTGCTCGGCCGGCACGCCCCATCTCTCGTCGCGCTGACGCGCCTAGCTGGAGCATCGCTTCCATTTTTGATGTCAGGTCAGCCGCGTTGCGTTCCGCACACAGGTAACCATTTACGCCGTGATCAACGATGTCCTTGCAACCGGGAACATCGGTCGCTATCACCGGCCGCTCCATGGCTGCGGCCTCGAGCAGAACACGGGGTACACCCTCACGATAGGATGGCAACACAATGCAGTCTGCGGCTGCTATGGCGGGCCGCACATCTGCCGCTTCGCCCAGATATTCAACTACCCCATCCTCTTGCCAACGGTAAATCTGTTCGATTGGAATGGCGCTAGGATTCGCGGAACCGCCCGGCCCAAGCAAAAGGAAACGCACATTTCTATATCGCCCCCCGAGTTGTCGAGCTGCATCGACGTACTCGCCGATACCCTTGTCCCACAACATTCGTGCAATCAGCAGAAAAGTGAAACACTCCGATGGCCCGGGCTTGATATCCGAAAGCTGCCGGAAATAGGTCAGGTCTATGCCCTCCCCTGGCAACACGACGCACTTCGATGAGTCCACAAGCTTCCTGGAAACGAACGCGCCCCGGTCTTCATGATTGAGAAACCAGACCGCCTGCGGGAATCGGAACGCTATTCGATACAGGAGTTTACTAACCCGTGACACCAGACCGACATTAAGAAACACATAGCCCAGCCCGGTAGTGATCGCAATGGACTCCGCCCTGGCCAGCCACGCAGCGACCGATCCGTAGATATTGGGCTTGATCGTGTAATGAAAAATCACTTTGGGACCGACGCGCCGGTACAGAGCACTCAGTACCAGGACAAGCCGCAAATCTTCTAGAGGATTATGGCCTTGCGGTGACATGGGTACAGCGTGAAAAATACAACCAAGTCCCTCCAAGGCAGAAGAATTGCCGTCCGCTGGCGCGACAACGTGCACTTCATAGCCGTCCGCAATCAAAGCTTCCATGACCCCACGGCGGAATTGGTACATGGCCCATGCCGAGTTCCCGCAAAAAAGGATCTTTTCACGCGCTGCCATGCAATTCACTCCAACGGTGAAGGGCGATGACGGGGCGGAGAATCATTCCGGATATTCATGTTCGCACCATGACTCAAAGCGGAAGCTCAGCGTGCAACAGCGACTCTGCCAAAGCGTCCTTAGACGCTAGCACGGGTGTCTCAGACAACGGCCACGAGATACCGATCTCGGCGTCATTCCATACCACCGCCCGTTCGTGTTCGGGATACCAGTAGTCGGTCGCTTTATATAGAACCTCTGCCTCTTCCGAGACGACGAGGAAACCGTGCGCGAAGCCCTCCGGCACCCATAACTGCCGCTTGTTATCCGAGGAAAGAAAAACGCCGACCCATTTGCCGAAATTCGGTGATGAACGGCGCAAGTCAACAGCTACGTCGAAGATTTCTCCCCGCAATGCCCTCACGAGCTTACCCTGCGGGTGCTGGATCTGATAGTGCAAACCGCGCAACACATTCCGCACAGAACGCGAATGGTTGTCCTGCACGAATTCCCGCTTCACGCCGGTAGCCTGCTCGAAGACACGTGAATTGAAGCTTTCGAAGAAGAAGCCGCGATCGTCTCCGAATACTCTCGGTTCTAGAACGAGCACCTCAGGCAATGCCGTTTGGGTTACGGTCAGGTTCATTTGACGGACTCTGAAATGACTTGCATGAGGTACTTGCCATAACCGCTCTTTGACAACGGACGCGCCAGCGCAGCGACCTGCTCCGCACAAATCCACTTGTTTCTGTATGCGATTTCTTCGGGACAGGCCACCATCAAGCCCTGTCGGTTCTGCAGGGTGGCGATGAAGGTCGCAGCCTCCAGAAGCGAATCGTGCGTGCCAGTATCGAGCCACGCATAGCCTCGACCCATGATCTCGACATTCAACTTGCCCATTTCCAGATACCGCTTGTTGACGTCTGTAATCTCAAGCTCGCCGCGAGGAGACGGACGGACTGCGGAAGCGATATCACACACCTGCTTGTCGTAGAAATAGAGCCCTGTCACGGCGTAGTTCGAGCGCGGTCTCGCAGGCTTTTCCTCAAGGGAGATCGCACGGAACCGGTCATTGAACTCGACAACCCCGTAACGCTCGGGATCGTGCACATGGTATGCGAATACCGTGGCGCCATCGTCGACAGTGGCCGTGCGAGCGAGTTGTGCAACAAGATCGTGGCCGTGGAAGATGTTGTCTCCCAGGATCAGTGTCGAGGGATCGTTACCGATGAACTCGCGTCCGATGATGAACGCCTGAGCCAGCCCATCCGGCGAGGGCTGGACCGCGTACTGCAAATTGATGCCCCAGTTGCTGCCGTCGCCCAGCATGTCTGAAAAACGCGTAATGTCTTCCGGCGTAGAGATCACCAGGATGTCCCGAATCCCCGCCAGCATCAGCGTCGAAAGCGGGTAGTAGATCATCGGCTTGTCGTAGACGGGCATGAGCTGCTTCGACACCGACCGCGTAATCGGATATAGCCGCGTGCCGGATCCTCCGGCCAGAATGATGCCTTTGCGCATATTGTCGTTCAGGGAAGCAGCTGGTCCAGCAGGTAGTGCATGCCCTGCTGCCACGCCGGCAGATTGATATCAAAGGTCTCGCGCAGCTTGCGCGTGCTCAACCGCGAGTTGGACGGCCGCGGTGCAGGTAGTGGGTAGGCCGTGGCGGGAATGGGCTCGATGGCCTCTGGATCGACCTTGAGCTCAACGCCCTTGCTAGCCGCATAGCGCAGGACTTCCGTGGCATACCCATGCCACGATGCCTCGCCCGCTGCGGCCAGATGGTAGACGCCACCCGGAAACTCCATCCGGTCGCCATGCAGCCAAGCACGGTCAATGATATGCGCGGTCACGTCGGCTATCAGGGAAGCCGTGGTCGGCGCGCCGAACTGGTCCGCGATCACGCGCAGGCTGTCGCGTTCGCGGCCCAGCTTGAGCATCGTCTTGGCGAAATTGCCGCCATGCGCACCCGCGACCCAGCAGGTCCGCAAGACGATGGCGGCTCCCCCCGCTTCCGCGATGGCCTGCTCGCCGGCCAGCTTGCTCTTGCCGTAGACCGAAAGCGGCCCTACCGCGTCGCTTTCGACGTAGGGCTTATCGCCGGTGCCGGCGAACACATAGTCCGTCGAATAGTGCACGAGCAGGCTGCCCAGCGCGCGCGCCTCTTCGGCCAGCACGCCGGGAGCGGTGCCGTTGATGGCGAAAGCCAGCTCAGTCTCGGTCTCCGCCTTGTCCACCGCGGTATAGGCGGCCGGGTTGACGATCACGTCAGGGCGGACACTGCGCACCACATCGCGGAGGACATCGATGTTGGTCAGATCACAGGCCTTGCGATCAAGCGCCACCACCCGCCCGAGCGGCACCAAGCTGCGACGGAGTTCGAACCCAACCTGGCCGTTGCTTCCTGTTACGAGCACGGTGGGAATGCGTGACGCCTTATGCAACATATTGCTTCGCCACCCAGTTCCGGTACTCACCCGACATGACGTCCTGCACCCACGCCTGGTTGCTAAGGTACCACTGCACGGTCTTGCGCAGCCCAGTCTCGAAAGTCTCTGCTGGCTTCCAGCCGAGTTCACGCTCAAGCTTGCGTGCATCAATGGCATAGCGGCGGTCGTGGCCGGGTCGGTCTTTCACAAAGGCAATCTGGTCGCGGTACGAACCGGTGGCTTTGGGATGCAATTCGTCAAGCAGGTCACACAGTGTGTGCACGACTTCGAGATTGGTCTTCTCGTTCCAACCGCCAACGTTATAGGTTTCGCCTAGACGTCCTCGTGCCAACACTTCGCGGATCGCCGAACAATGGTCCCCAACGTACAGCCAATCACGCACATTGAGACCATCACCGTAGATCGGCAAGTCCTTGCCACCCAAGGCGTTAGCAATCATGAGCGGGATCAGCTTCTCGGGAAAATGGTAGGGTCCGTAGTTGTTCGAACAGTTCGTCGTCAGGACCGGCAAGCCGTAGGTATGGTGATAGGAGCGAACCAGATGGTCCGAGGCGGCCTTTGAAGCTGAGTAGGGACTGTTGGGAGCGTATGGGGTGGATTCGGAAAACTGGGGATCGGCCGGCCCAAGCGAGCCAAAAACCTCATCGGTGGACACGTGAAGGAAGCGGAACGCGGCTTTGTCTGTCTCGCTCAAGACACCCCAATATGCGCGGGCCGCTTCGAGTAGCGTGAAAGTCCCGACGATATTGGTTTGAATGAACTCAGCAGGGCCATGGATGGAGCGATCGACGTGGCTTTCCGCGGCGAAATGTACGACGGCGCGAGGCTTGTAAGCAGCAAAGAGTGCGTCGAGAGCCGGTTGGTCACAAATATCGGTATGGGAGAAGACGTAGCGGCTATCGCCTTCCACCGCTGCCAGCGTTTTGCGGTTGCCTGCATACGTCAGTTTGTCGACATTGACAATGCCGTCGGCGGACTTGTCGCTCAACCAAGCCAGAACGAAATTTGCGCCAATAAACCCAGCGCCCCCTGTGACCAAAATATGCGACAAAACTGCTCCTTGCCTCGATATGTTTCGATGGCCCGACAAAAGCCGAGCGCCCACCTTGTCCTCTTCCTGGACGGCGGGGCGTTAAGTGCCTGCAGAAGTGGCGGTATTCTATCCGACGGAATGCCCTAACCTACATCCCCTCCCTCTCTTTTTGTAGCCTCATGTAACCATGCCACGGTATATCGGTCACAAAACTACAAATAGAAGCGAAATAGTTTTTCCTTCTCTTGATGGTCAACGTTAAAGTGCATTTTTCGACACTCCATGCCATCGGCGATCTCCAAGGCTGCGCCGCTTCCTTGATCGCCCTGCTGGACCAATTGCCCACGGCCCCCCCCCTCCGCTTCGTTGGCGACCTGGTCAACCGCGGGCCAGCCTCCCTCCAAACCCTCCGCGCCATTCGCGCCATGGACTGCCACACCGAAACCGTCCTCGGTAACCACGACATCCACCTCCTCGCCGTCGCGGCCGGCGTCCGCAAAAAAGGCAAATCCGACACCCTAGACGACATCCTAACCGCCCCCGATTGTGAGGACCTACTCACCTGGCTCCGCCACCGCCCCCTAGCCCTGCTGGAAAACAACTTCCTCCTGGTCCACGCCGGCGTCCTCCCCCAATGGACCGCCACCCAAGTCATCGACCTCGCCCGCGAAGTCGAAGAACAACTCCAAGGCCACAACTGGCAAGGCTTCCTCGCCGACATCTTCGGCAACGCCGCCAACCGCTGGCACGATGGCCTGCGCGGCATCGAACGCCACCGCGTGGTGGTCAATGCCCTCACCCGGCTGCGCTACTGCACTGTCGATGGCGTGATGGACTTCAAGACCAAGGAAGGCCTGGGCAAGGCGCCGGACGGGTTCATGCCATGGTTCGACGTGCCTGGGCGGCGTACCGAGGATGTGACGGTGGTATGCGGCCATTGGTCGACGCTGGGCCTGGTCATGCGGCCGAACCTGATGGCGCTGGATACGGGCTGCGTCTGGGGTGGCAAGCTGACGGCGGCCCGGATGGCACAGGATCCTGCCGAACGGACCGTCGTTCAGGTTGAATGCCCGCAATATTGTGACCCGCTCGCCTGACTGGCAATCCCGCGTTGGCGGGGACGACAGGACGGCTAGCTGATGGCAACGGAGGTTGGCTGCGGCACGCTGCCGGACTCGACGGGATGATTCAGCCGTCGGGCCGCAGCGGCAGCGTGTTCCGGCGCGCCCTGGCTGAGGTGGGCGACCACCTCCTTGGCGGAATTCGCAAGCTCGCGACGGTCACCCGAGGCCGACACCAGCGCGGGCCCGATCACCAGCCGGGCCTTGATCCGGGGTGCTCGCAAGACCGCTTCCAGTGACTGCAGCAACGTGGTCTCGCCGATGTAGGCGGCGGCAAGCGTTGGTTGACCCGTAGCGGCATCGAGGTAGTTCAGCCCCAGGGGCTGAACTGGCAACCCGCCAGAAATCGGCGCCTGCATCAGGTTGGCGTGGAATGGCAGCACCTCGGCGCCGTCGGTCGTGGTGCCTTCCGGGAACACGCCGACCAGGTCGCCCTGCAGCATCACGTCCGTGATGTCGTGCAGCACGCGGTGGGCATCGCGTTTGCGCGCTCGTTCGATGAAGATCGTTCCCGTCTTGCCGCACAGCCAGCCGATCAGCGGCCAGTCGCGTATCTCCGACTTGGCGACGAAGCGCACCGGCTGCCAACTGTGGATGACGTAGATATCCAGCCACGAAATGTGGTTGGAAACCACCATCGCACCCTGGCGGCCGGCGCCGTGCGACGCTGCACCGGTGGCGTCCACCACCTCGACCTCCACCCCGCAAATCCGCAGCAACCGCCGCGACCAGCGGCGGATATGCCACTCGCGCGTGCGCACGCCCAGCCACGGGAACAGCAGCGCGCAGGTCACCAGCCCGCGCAGCAGGTGCAGCACCAGCGCGGTCTTGCGCAGCCAGATCATGCGTGGGCGTGGTTTCCGTAGACGACTTGCCCGCCGACCAGGGTCATGCGGACCTTGCCTTCCATCTCGTAGCCGAGCCACGGCGAGTTCTTGCCCTGGCTCTTGATGGAGCGGCGGTCGACCTTCCAGACCTGCTTGGGGTCGAACACGCACACGTCGGCGGCGCTGCCTACTCCCAGGGTGCCGGCCTTCAGGCCGATCACGCGTGCGGGCTCGGCGGTGATGCGGGCCAGTGCCTGGGCCAGCGGGACCTTGTGCTCGGTGGCCCAGCGCAGGGTCAGCGGCAGCAGCAGTTCCAGGCCGGTTGCGCCCGGCGATGCCTCGGCGAACGGCAGCAGTTTCTCGTCGTCGTCCACTGGCGTGTGGTCCGAGCAGAGGGCGTCGATGGTGCCGTCGGCCAGTGCGGCGACGATGGCGTCGCGGTCGCGCGGGCTGCGCAGCGGCGGCGAGAAGCGCATCTGCGAGTTGAAGTAGCCGATATCCATGTCGGTCAGCGAGACGTGGTGGATATTGACGTCGCAGGTCACATTCAGGCCTTCGCGCTTGGCCTGGCGCACCAGTTCCAGCCCGGCGGCGGACGACAGCCGGCACAGGTGCACGCGCGCGCCGGTGCTGCGCATCAGTTCGAAGATGGTGTGCAGGCGCACGGTTTCGGCAATGACTGACACGCCGGACAGGCCCAGGCGCGATGCCACCGCGCCGCTGGCGGCGACGCCGCCGCCCAGGAACGGGTCTTCCGGGCGCAGCCAGACGGTGAAGCCGAAGGTCTGGGCGTATTGCAGGGAGCGCAGCAGCACCTGGGTGTTGCGCACCGGGGCCTCGGCCTGGCTGAAGCCGACGCAGCCGGCCTCGGTCAGCTGGCTCATCTCGGTCAGGGTCTCGCCCTTCAGCCCCAGCGTCAGCGCGCCCAGCGGGTACACGTGGGTCTGGTTCAGGGTGCGGGCGCGGAATTTCAGCATTTCCACCAGGCCCGGTTCGTCGAGCACCGGATCGGTATCGGGCGGGCAGACCAGGCTGGTCACGCCGCCGGCGGTGGCGGCGGCCACTTCGGATTCGAGCGTGGCCTTGTATTCGTAGCCGGGCTCGCGCAGGCGCGCGGAGAGGTCGACCAGGCCGGGGCACACGATCAGGCCGCTGGCATCGATGGTCTTGTTGGCGGTGAAGTCCGCCGGGGCGCTGCCCACGCCGACGATCTTGCCGGCGGCGATGTAGAGGTCCTGCGCGGCGTCGGTGTGGCTGGCCGGATCGATCAGGCGGCCGCCCTTGATGTGAATCTTCATAGCTTGGCTTGTCGTGTCGCTTGGCTGTTTCGGTGTGTTCTGGCTCGTGTCACTCGACTGCGTCATTCGTCGCTATTTCCCGCCACGATGCCCATCACCGCCATGCGCACGGCGATGCCGAAGGTCACCTGGTTCAGGATCACGGACTGCGGGCCGTCGGCCACGGCGGAGTCGATCTCGACGCCGCGGTTCATCGGGCCCGGGTGCATCACGATGGCGTCGCGATTGGCTAGTGCCAGGCGCTCCGGCGTGAGGCCGTAGGCCTTGAAGTATTCCTGCGCCGACGGCAGCAGCGCGCCGCTCATGCGCTCGTTCTGCAGCCGCAGCATGATGACCACGTCCACGCCCTTCAGGCCCTCTTCCATGTTGTGGAAGACGCGCACACCCATCTGCTCCAGCCCCGACGGCAGCAGCGTGCGCGGGCCGATGGCGCGCACTTCGGGCACGCCCAGCGTAGTCAGCGCGTGGATGTCGGAGCGTGCCACGCGCGAGTGCAGGATGTCGCCGACGATGGCCACCGTCAGGTTGGTGAAGTCCTTCTTGAAGTGCCGGATTGTGTACATGTCCAGCAGGCCTTGCGTCGGGTGCGCGTGGCGGCCGTCGCCGGCGTTGATCACGTGCACGTGCGGCGCGACGTGCTCGGCGATCAGGTAAGGTGCGCCCGAGCTGGCATGGCGCACCACGAACATGTCGGCGGACATGGCCGACAGGTTGTTGATGGTGTCCAGCAGCGACTCGCCCTTGCTGGTCGACGAGGCGTTGATGTTCAGGTTCAGCACGTCCGCCGACAGCCGCTTGGCGGCGATCTCGAAGGTGGTGCGGGTGCGGGTGGAGTTCTCGAAGAACAGGTTGAACACGCTCTTGCCGCGCAGCAGCGGCACCTTCTTGACATCGCGGTCTGAGTCGGACAGCGATACGAACTGGCTGGCGGTGTCGAGGATGTGCGTGATCATGTCACGCGACAACCCCTCGATCGACAGCAGGTGCTTCAGTTCGCCGTTCTTGGTGAGCTGCGGGTTGCGGAACGTCTTGGTCATGGCTGGTCGGGCGCGGGCAAAAAACGGGGGTGGTCTGGTCTCGGAGCTGGGGGTCAGGCGCGCACGGCGCGCCTGGGGCATTCGGGCGGGTTCAGCCGGTGGCGGAATCGGTAGGTTCGGTCGCAAAGGCGAATTGTGCGCCAGCGCCCTCGCCCTGGCGCGACAGCACCAGCGTGGTGCCGGGCGGCAGCGCCATCTCGGCGGCAGTCAGGTCGGCGGCAATCGGCAGCTGGCGCCCGCCGCGGTCGACCAGCACGCCCAGCGCCACGCGCGCGGGACGGCCGTAGTCGAACAGCTCGTTGACGGCGGCACGGATGGTGCGGCCCGTGGCCAGCACATCGTCGATCAGCAGGATGTTGCGGTCATCCACCGAAAACGGCAGCGTGGTCGGCTGGGCCTGGCTGTGCAGGCCCTTCTTGGCATAGTCGTCGCGATGGAAGGCAACGTTGATCACGCCATGCTCGGGCAGCTTCAGGTCGGCAGCCAGCCGCGCGGCGATCCACGCGCCGCCTGAGTAGATGCCGGCCACCGACCAGCGCGCGCGCTCGGCCTCGGGGATCAACGCCTGGGCCTGGTCCAGCAGCTTGCGGTACAGCGACTCGGCGTCGGGAACGGAAATCTGCGTCATAGCGGGAACTGGTCGAAATACTGTTGCAGGATGATGCGGGCGGCCTCGGCATCGAGCTCGCCGCGGCGGGCGCCGGCCATCGACGCGGCGCGCGAGGTATAGCGCTCGTCCACCCACTCCACCGGCAGGTCGAAGCGGCCGTTGAGCTGGTTGCCGAAACGCCGCGCCAGCTTCATCGAGGGCTGCTCGCCCCCTTCGGGATTGACCGGCATGCCGACGATCAGCTGCACCGGGTTCCACTCCTGGATGAGCGCCGCCACGGCCTCAAAGCGGCCTTCCACGGTGATATTGGGGAGGATGGTCAGCGCACGCGCCTCGCGCGTGATGAAGTTGCCCAGCGCGACGCCGATCTTTTTTTCGCCGTAGTCGAATGCCAGGACCGTGCCGTCGCGGGGCAGTTCACGCCCCACGGCATCAGGCATGCCCGGCCTCGCCGGACAGCATGGTGAAGTCGATGCCCAGCAGCCGGATGGCGGCGGCGAAGCGCTCGTCGGGCGGTACGCTGAAGATGATCTCGGGGTCGGCCTGGACCGTCAGCCAGCCGTTGCGGCTGAGCTCTTCCTCCAGTTGGCCGGCACCCCAGCCGGAGTAACCCAGCGTCAGCAGGAAGCGGTGCGGGCCGCTGCCGTTGGCCACGGCCTCGAGCACGTCCTTGGAGGTGGTCATCTCCAGTCCGCCCGGCACGGCCAGCGACGACACATAGACGCCCACCGGGTCGTGCAGCACGAAACCGCGCTCGGTCTGCACCGGGCCGCCGAAGTAGACCGGCTGGTGCGCGACTGGCTGGATTTCAAGCTTGAGGTCGATCTTGTCGAACAGCGTGGCCATGTCGATGTCGATGGGCCGGTTGATCACCAGCCCGAGCGCGCCACGGTCATTGTGTTCGCAGATATAGACGACGGAACCCGAAAAAGTCGGATCGGCCATGCCAGGCATGGCAATCAGGAACTGATTGGTCAGATTGATAGGTGCTTCGGGCTTCGCCATGCCTTGCATTTTATCAAATCGCCGGGGGTCTTCCGGAAAAGATTGGCGGGCGTTGCAGTGCAGCAATGAGCGCCCGGCCACGCTCTGGAGCTGCCGTTTGGCTCAATCCTTGCTGGTCAGCGCGGCCAGCTCTTGCGCCGTCAGCCAGCGCCACTCGCCTTCGGCCAGGGCCGGATCGAGCTGCAGGCCGCCAATGGCGCTGCGATGCAGCGCGCTGACATGGTTGCCGGCCGCCGCCACCATGCGCTTGACCTGATGATACTTGCCTTGCACCAGTGTCAGCCGCAGACTGCGTTCGCCGGTGATCTCACACGCTTCTGCAGCGATCGGCGCCGGTTCGTCGAGCAGCTGCACGCCACTGCACAGCGCTTCGGCCTGCTCCGGCGTGACCGGCTCGGCGGTCGTCACTTCATAGATCTTGGGCACCTTGCGCTTGGGCGAGGTCTGGGCGTGGATGAACTGGCCATCGTCGGTCAGCAGCAGCAGCCCGGTGGTGTCGTGGTCCAGCCGCCCCACGGCCTGCACCTCGCGCTGGCGCAGCGGCACCGGCAGCAGGTTGTAGACGCTGGGATGATGGCGCGGGCGCTGCGAGCACTCGTAGCCGGTGGGCTTGTTCAGCATCAGGTAGGCCTTGGTGCAGGCCAGCCATTCTTCGCCGTCTACGGTGAGCCGCAGGCCGTCGACTTCAAACTGCGCGCGCGGGTCTTCGCACAGTTCGCCGTTGACTTCGACCAGCCCGGCGGCGATCAGGTCGCCGCAGTACCGGCGCGTGCCAAAGCCCTGGGATTGGAGGATGCGGTCGAGTGTCATGGAATGGAAAGTACGTAAGGATGGTTGATGGCTCGGGATGACAAGCGCCACGGAGCTCTGGGCAACCGATTGTGTGCTCCCTCTCCCGCATGCGGGAGAGGGTTGGGGAGTTCGCGAGCGCCGGAAACCCTCAGGCCGCCAGCATCGCGCTTTCGCGATAATGCCGCTGCGCGTCGTCGAAGCGCTCGGTTTCCTCGAAGAGTCGAGCCAGCGCCAGGTGCGTGCGCACGCGCAGGCGGCGCTGCTGGTCGGGCTCGGCATATTTGAGCGCGCGCTCGAAGCTGGACTGGGCCTTGCCCCACAGCTTCTCGCCCAGGCATAGCACGCCCAGCGTGTAGTAGAGGTCGGCGTCGGCGGGATGCGCCGCCAGCCATTTCTCGGCCTGCTGGATCTGCGGCAGCGCGTGGCCGGGAACGGCGCAATCTGCATAGCGCAGCACCAGGCGGCTGTCCCAGTTGACCTTGAGCGCGTCTTCGATGATGCGGCGGGCCTCGTTCTGCCGGCCCAGCGCAGCGAAGTAGCGTGCGGCGGGCTCGGCGATGCGGGTGGCGCGGCGCTCGTCGGCGGACAGCGAGCGCCAGAACTCAGACAGCGCGTCGGCGTCGTGGCGGCGCTCGTCCAGCATGGCTTCGACGGCCATCTGCTTGAGCCGCAGCGCCAGCACCGGATGCAGCGCGTTGCGCTTTTCCAGCGAGCGCGCCAGACGCAGCACCTCGGTCCAGTTCTTCAGGTGCTGGTGCGCGCGCAGCGCGATGCGCTGCACGTGAATCTGGCGCGCGCCCTGCGATTGCAGCTGGGCGATGGTTTCCAGCGCGCCGTCGGCGTCACGGGCATCGACCAGCAACTCGGCCATCGACACCAGCCGTGCCTGCTCGCGCTCGGGGTCGGTGACCTGCGACATCCAGGCGTCGCGCCGCTCGGCTTCCTGCATCCGGTGCGCGGCGCGGGCGCCGATCAGCGCGGCGGTCTGAGCCTGGTCGTCCCAGGACTGCGCCTCGCGCGCGGCGCGCTCGGCGCGGGCGAAGCGGCCGGCAAACAGGTTTTCGATCGACTCGCGCAGCGCCGCCTGTGCCTTGCTCATGCGGCTGCGCTCGCGGTAGGCGGCGGCACGGCGTGGCATGTCGGCCAGATGGCGGACGGTGGACATCACCGTCCACACCACGAAGAACAGCAACAGCAGCAAGGCCAGCGCCAGGTTCAGCGACAGCTCGACGCGATACGGCGGATAGAACAGCACCACATTGCTGTGGTTGAACTGCGTGAACAGGGCCAGCCCGACGGCGCCGCCAAACAGGACCGCAACCCAGAACAGAAGGCGCATGGGCTTACTCCTTCTTCAGGGCATGCAGCGCGCCCAGGCTCTCGGCCATGGTCGGCAGCTGCACCGTGACCGCACCGGCCTGCGCCTGCCGCAGCAGCGTCAGCACCCCCTGCACCCGGCGCGACTTGGTATCGAAATAGCGGCTGATCATCGCCTGCGCGGCGGCCAGGTCGTTGCGGAACACGGGTTCGTTGCGCGACAGAAGTGCCAGGCGCGCATTAAGCAGGCGCAGCTTGACGTTCTCGCGCAGGAACCAGCCCTGGTCGCCAGACAGCAGCAGCGCCTCGGCGTCGTCGACCTTGCGGATGCGGACCACCTGCGCCAGCTCTTCGCGCAGGTAATCCCACAGGCGCGTGAACCAGCCCGGGCCCGCGCCGTTGGCGGCGGCGGGCGCGCTGGCACCGTTGGCCGCGGCGCCCTTGCGGGCGTCGGCCTCGCTGCGCTCCAGCATGCGTTCGCTGGACAGCAGCGGCAGTGAGTCGACCTGGTTGATGGCCTCGTCCAGCTTGATTGCGGCGCCGGTCAGGTCGGTGTCGGGCACCGCCTTCATGCGCGCGACGTCGCGCGCGATCGCGCGGCGCAGCAGGTTGTATTGCGGCTTGTCGGCGCGCGCCAGGCGGGCGTCGGCGCTTTGCAGCGCGGCCAGCGCCACCTGCACGTTGCCGGTCAGCTGCAGTTGCTGGCCGGCACTGGTCAGCAACTGCTGGATCTCGGCGATTTCCCAGTCGTCGCGGTTGCGCATCAGGTCCTGGTAGACCTGTTCCAGCGCCACCTGCTTGTCGCGGGTCTCGCCGACCTGGTTTTCCAGCGCACCGACCTTGGCCTGCAGTTCCTTGACCGTGTCCTGCGCGTTGCGGGTCAGCACGCGCGACTCCTGCACCAGCGCATCGTTGCTTTGCTGGCGGCGCGCCAACTCGCCGGTGAGGTGGTCAACGCGCTGCTGCAGCCACCAGAAGCCGCCAGCCGTTGCCACCACCAGCACGGCGACCAGCGCCCACAACGCAGCGGACCGCCGTGAGGCTGCACTGGGAGCAGCGGGGGTAGCGGGACCCGGCGCGGGCGCGGCTTGCGCCGATGCTGCGGAGGCCGCCGTGGGCGGCGGCGTAGCGGAGGAGGACGTGGTTTCTTGCGTCACGCGTTCGACCTTCGTTGACGTTGCGGGAACTGCTGCGTCCGGCACAGGGGCCGGCGGCGCTTCGGCTTTGGCGCTGGGCGGGCTGGCTTCGGTTGCCGCGCTGGCCATGCTTGCCGGCGCCGGACCGGCATGGGCATCGGCCCACTGCAGGCACGCCGCCAGCAGGCCGGCATCGCCCGGAGCGGCACGCAGGATATGGGGGAAGCCCAGCGCCAGCGCCTGTTCGGCGATTCTCGCATGCGGCGCGATGCACTGCACCTGCCGCAGGGTAGCGTCTTCCTCAGGCGACAGATGCTGGCGTGCCAGCGCGTCAAGGTTGCGCACCGCTTCAGAACTGGTTAGGAGCCACGCATGCGGCGCCGCGCCGGGACGCAGGTTGTCGCGCACGGCCTGCCACTGCATGGCGCTGGGTTCGGGCAGCGTGCGCTGGTAGGCCTCGACGGCCTCGACCTGGGCACCGGCCTCGCGCAGGCGGTCGCCCAGCCAGTCGCGCCCGCCGTTGCCGCGGATGATCAGGACCGGCTTGCCCGCCAGCGCGGCGGGATCAAGCCGGGCCCACAGGGCCTCGGAATCAAAGCGCAGTGCTTCGGCCTCCGGCGCGGCGTCATCGGCGCCCTGCCCGTTCGCGGCAGCGCCCGCGGGCGCAATCACCCGGCACGCGGGCGGCGTGATGCCGCGCTCGGCCAGGGCGGCGACGCTGGCCGGCCCGACCACCGCCACCGGCACCTGCGCCGGCCATTGGGCCACGGACGCGCCCTGCACGCCGGCCAGCGCGTCGAGCGCGTAGGTAATGGCATTGGGACTGACAAAGACCACCAGCGCAAAGGTGTCCAGCCGCGCCAGTGCCGCGCGCAGCGGCGCGTCGTCAGCGGCCGGGCCGATGGCCAGCAAGGGAAAGCTGAGTACGTCCAGGCCCGCGGCCTGCAGCGCCTCGGTCAGTTGCCGGGACTGCCCGGCGGGTCGTGTGACAACGACGGTCGGGCTGGGCATGGGGCAGCCTCAGGCAGGAGCTTGGGAGCCGGCGGGATCGCCAGAATCGGCCAGTGCCGCGAGGATGGCTTCGGCACCCTGCGCCAGCAGGTCGCGCGCGCAGGCCTGGCCCAGCGCTTCGGCGGCGGCCAGGTCAGCAGCCGGTCCGGACGCGGCAGCGCGGATGGCGCGCGTGCCATCGGGCAAGGCGACAAAGGCGTCCAGCTTCAGCTGATCGCCTTCCCAGCGCGCATGGGCGGCCAGCGGCACCTGGCACGAGCCGCCCAGCATGCGCGACACGGCGCGCTCGGCGCTCACGGCCAGCGCCGTCGGCTGGTGGTTCAGGGTCGCCAGCCATTGCGCCAACTCGGGGCGGTTGGCCGGGATCTCGATGCCGAGGGCGCCCTGGCCTGCGGCCGGCAGCGACACCTCGATCGGGATCAGCGCGCGGATGCGCTCGCCCAGGCCCAGGCGCTTGAGGCCGGCGGCGGCCAGGATGATGGCACCGTATTCGCCGCGGTCGAGCTTGCCCAGCCGCGTGTCCAGGTTGCCGCGCAGCGGCTTGATCACCAGTTGCGGGTAGCGGCTGCGCAGCGCGGCTTCACGGCGCAGGCTGGAGGTGCCGACCACGGTTCCGGCCGGCATCTCGTCCAGCGAGGCGTAGGCGGAAGACACCAGCGCGTCGCGTGGATCCTCGCGTTCCATCACCGCGGTCAGGGCGAAGCCTTCGGGCAACTCCATCGGCACATCCTTGAGCGAATGCACCGCCAGGTCCGCCCGGCGTTCGTCCATCGCGAACTCCAGTTCTTTGACAAACAAACCCTTGCCGCCGACTTTGGACAGCGTACGGTCTAGAATCTGGTCTCCGCGCGTGGTCATGCCAAGAATGGACACGTCGCACGCGGGATAGTATTGTTGCAATGCAGCACGCACATGTTCTGCCTGCCACAGGGCCAGACGGCTCTCTCGGGAGGCAATGACGAGCTTTTGCGGAAGATTGCGAGACACGACAGCGGTAGCGGAAGACAGGGTGGCAGACGACATGCGTCAATGGTAGCACGCGACCCAATAGCCCCTCCGCACCAATAGATAAGCTTAGAGAAGCAGAACGAGGAGATTGCATGACGCAGCATGCTGCGCGCCCCAACGGCCGGCGGACCGCCCCGGCTGCGAAAGACCAAAGCCCTGCCCTCGGCGCCGGCCAAGGTGACGCAAACGGCGCATCCACAACCGAACCGAAACGCCCCGCCACCCGCAGCGGGACCAAACGCTCTCCCAAGCCCAAGCTTTCCATCGTGTCGAGCAACGGAACCACCATCGCCCCCACCTCCCGCCGCACCGCCGACAAGGACGTGCCGCTGCGCGAGGACATCCGCTTCCTGGGCCGCCTGCTGGGCGAATGCCTGCGCGAACAGGAGGGCGACGCCGCCTTCGAGGTAGTCGAGACCATCCGCCAGACCGCGGTGCGCTTCCGCCGCGAGAACGACCGCGCCGCCGGCGCGGAGCTGGACCGTCTGCTCAAGCGCCTGTCGCGCGACCAGACCAACCAGGTCGTGCGCGCCTTCAGCTATTTCTCACACCTGGCCAATATCGCCGAGGACCAGCACCACAACCGCCGCCGCCGCGTGCACGCGCTGGCCGGCTCGCCGCCGCAGGCGGGCAGCCTGGCGCACGCGCTGGAGGCGATCGACGCCGCCGGCGTGACCGGCAAGCAGCTGCGCAAGTTCCTGGACGAGGCCCTGATCGTGCCGGTGCTGACCGCGCACCCGACCGAAGTCCAGCGCAAGAGCATTCTGGACGCCGAGCGCGAGATCGCCCGCCTGCTGGCCGAGCGCGACCTGCCGATGACCGCGCGCGAGCGCGAGCACAACACCGCGCAGCTGCGCGCCAAGGTCACCACGCTGTGGCAGACCCGCATGCTGCGCGATTCGCGCCTGACGGTGGCCGACGAGATCGAAAATGCGCTGTCCTACTACCGCACCTGCTTCCTGCGCGGCATCCCGCAGCTGATGAGCGAGCTGGAAGAAGACATCGCCGCGGTGTTCCCGGCCACGCGCAAGCGCAAGGGCACCCCAGGAGCGCAGCCGGCGCCGCTGGCGCCGTTCCTGCAGATGGGCTCCTGGATCGGCGGCGACCGCGACGGCAACCCCAACGTCACCGCCGAGACGCTTGAGCACGCCGCCAGCCAGCAGGGGCAGATGATCATCGACTGGTACCTGGATGAAGTCCATGCGCTGGGCGCGGAGCTGTCGATGTCGACGCTGATGGTCGACGCCAGCCCGGAACTGCTGGCGCTGGCCGAGCGCTCGCCCGACCACTCCGAGCATCGCGCCGACGAACCCTACCGCCGCGCGCTGATCGGCATCTACGCGCGCCTGGCCGCAACCAGCAAGGCGCTGACCGGCCACGCCGTGCCGCGCCGCCCGGTGGCGCCGGCCGAGCCCTATGACAGCGCCGAGGCCTTTGCCGCCGACGTGCAGCTGGTAATCGACTCGCTGCGCGCCAACCATGGCCAGGCACTGGCCAATGGCCGCATCGACGCGCTGGCGCGCGCCATCGGCGTGTTCGGCTTCCACCTGGCATCGGTCGACATGCGCCAGGTCTCGGACGTGCACGAGGCGGTCATCGCCGAGCTGTTCGCCGCCGCCGGCATCGCCCCCGACTACGCCGCCCTGCCCGAGGCGCGCAAGCTGGACCTGTTGCTGGCCGAACTGCGCCAGCCGCGCCTGCTGACGCTGCCGTGGCACGAGTATTCCGAGCAGACCCGCAAGGAACTGGCGATCTTCGCCGCCGCGCGCGAGCTGCGCGCGCGCTATGGCAAGCGCATTGCGCGCAACTACATCATCTCGCACACCGAGACGCTGTCGGACCTGGTCGAAGTGATGCTGCTGCAGAAGGAATCCGGCATGCTGCAGGGCACGCTGGGCAGCAAGACCGACCCGGCGCGCATGGAGCTGATGGTGATCCCGCTGTTCGAGACCATCGAGGACTTGCGCAACGCCGCCGGCATCATGCAGTCGCTGCTGGACCTGCCGGGCTTCGACTCGGTAATCGCGCACCATGGCGTCGAGCAGGAAGTGATGCTTGGCTACTCGGACTCGAACAAGGACGGCGGCTTCCTGACTTCCACCTGGGAGCTGTACAAGGCCGAGCTGGCGCTGGTGCAGCTGTTTGAGCAGCGCCAGGTCAAGCTGCGCCTGTTCCACGGCCGCGGCGGCACCGTCGGCCGCGGCGGCGGCCCGACCTACGATGCCATCCTGTCGCAGCCGCCGGGCACCGTGAACGGCCAGATCCGGCTGACCGAGCAGGGCGAGATCATCAACAGCAAGTTCGCCAACGCCGAGATCGGCCGGCGCAACCTGGAAACGGTGGTCGCGGCCACGCTGGAAGCCTCGCTGTTGCCTCAGCAGAACGCACCCAGGGACCTCGACATGTTCGAGGCCGTGATGCAGCAGCTGTCGGACCGCGCCTTCACCGCCTACCGCGACCTGGTCTACGAGACCCCGGGCTTCAAGGACTACTTCTTCGCCACCACGCCGATCACCGAGATCGCCGACCTGAACCTGGGTTCGCGCCCGGCCTCGCGCAAGCTGATGGACAAGAAGCACCGCCGCATCGAAGATCTGCGCGCGATCCCCTGGGGCTTCTCGTGGGGCCAGTGTCGGCTGCTGCTGCCGGGCTGGTACGGCTTCGGCAGCGCGGTCAAGTCGCTGCTGGACACCGCGCCGGACGACAAGGCGCGCAAGCTGGCCGTGACCACGCTGCGCCGCATGGTCAAGACCTGGCCGTTCTTCTCGACGCTGCTGTCCAACATGGACATGGTGCTGGCCAAGACCGACCTGGCCGTGGCCTCGCGCTACGCCCAGTTGTGCGACGACGCGGCCCTGCGCCGCACCGTGTTCAACCGCATCAGCAAGGAATGGCACCTGACCTGCGAGATGCTGACCCTGGTCACCGGCCACCAGGAACGACTGGCGGACAACCCGCTGCTGGCGCGCTCGATCAAGAACCGCTTTGCCTACCTCGACCCGCTGAACCACTTGCAGGTCGAGCTGCTCAAGCGTTTCCGTTCGGCCAAGGATGGCGATGACATCCGGGTGCGGCGCGGCATCCACCTGACCATCAACGGGGTCGCGGCGGGCCTGCGCAATACGGGCTGATTGGCGTCAGAGTGCTGCCGGTTTGCGCCCCTCTCCCGCTTGCGGCAGAGGGGCGCGTCCACATCGGGCGCCAGCTTTTTCACATGGCGCCAGTCTGACCCCTCACCCCACAAACGCCCCCGGCACCGGATCTTCACCCAGCACGTGCAGCAGCACCGCCCAGTGCATCGCCTCGTCCCCGAGGATGCTGCCGGCGGCGCGGGTCAGTTCGCGGTTGTGGAAGTTCGGCAGCACGCCCAGGTAGGCGGCAGTGGCGCCCTTCTCCAGCCCCGCTGCAAAGCGCAACACATCGGCCTGGGTCTTCAGCTGGTCAGTCGGGAAGGTGTATTCCGACGCCTTCTTCGCCACCACCGGCGTGCCGCCCAGCTTCGACACTGTCCCCGCCAGCACCTGCGCGTGCGCCTTGTGGTGGTCCTGGAACTTGACCGCGGTGGCAAGCACCGGCTTTTGCAGCAGGCCGCTTTCCGCGCCCACCTGGTAGGCGGCGATCGCCTGGTATTCCAGCCCCAGCGCGGTGTTCAGGATATTGATGTCGTCCCGGGTGCTGCCCGACTGGGTCTGCGCCCAGGCCGGCATGGACTCGCCAAGGCTGATGACGGCGAGCGAGCCCAGCGCGAACAGCCCCGGCGCCTTGAGCAGCCCGCGGCGGCGCGCATCGGGCGCGGTCACAATGCGGTCGCGGGAATCGGTCGGGTCTGTCGTGGCGGCAGTCGTGCGCATGCGTTCCATGGTGTTCTCCTGTGTGGGATCAACGGCGCCGCGGCCCGCGGCCCGGGGCCGCCATCGTGCGCCTGCCACCTGATACGCACGGCGGAGCCAATCGGATGCAAGGTCGTGCCTATAATCCGGCAACACCCTTTCGCGAGACGCCCCGGTGCCCCCTTCTCCGGTGTCCCCTTCCGCCGAAACCTACGCCGCGCCGCCCGGCGCCGAGCGCCTTGCGGCCCTGCTCCAGGCCGTGGCCATCGGCGAGCGGCAGGCGCTGCGCGGCCTCTATGACCTCACCGCGACGAAACTGTTTGGCCTTGCGCTGCGTATCACTGGCAGGCGTGATTGGGCGGAGGATGTCGTGCAGGAAAGCTTTGTCAGCATCTGGCACCACGCCGGCGACTACCGGCCGCACCTGGCCGCGCCGATGACCTGGATGACCGCGATCGTGCGCAACCGCGCGCTGGACTGCCTGCGCCGGGCAACCGCGGCACGCGTCGGGCAGACGGTCGAGCTTGACGAAGACCTGGGCGAATGGCTGGCCGACGACGCGGCCGGCCCCGCGGAACTGGCCGATGCCAGCCAGCAGGCACGCGCGCTCAACCGCTGCCTGCAGCGCCTCGAGCAGCCGCAGCGCCAGGCCATCATGCTGGCCTACCTGCAGGACCTGAGCCACGCCGAGCTGGCCGCCCGCCTGCGCGCGCCGCTGGGGACGGTCAAGTCCTGGATCCGGCGCGGCCTGGAGCGGCTGCGCAGCTGCATGGAGGGCGCGGCATGAAGCTGGCCAGCCATCCCGACCTGCTCGACCGCATCGCCGCACAGTACGCGCTGGGGGTGCTGCGCGGCGGCGCACGCCGCCGCCTGGAACAACTCGCGCGCGAAGAGCCCGCGGTGCGCGCCGCGATCCACCGCTGGCAGGCGCGGCTGGCGGGCGTGGCCGAGTTGCAGGCGGCCGCCGAGCCGGTCGATAAGGTGTGGTGCGGGATCGAGGATCGCCTCGGCTGGAAGGTGGCCGATCCGCCCAGTCAGCCGAACCGCCCGGCCCCTGACACCCGCCCCGCGGACGGCTGGTGGCAGCGCCTGTGGTCGGCCCCGGTGTTCTGGCGTGGCGCCGCGGCGGCAATGGCCATGGTGGCGGTGCTGGCCGTCGGCATCGGCATCCAGCTGGCCCGGCAGGATCAGACGGCGCCGGCCGAGGTCGTCGCCGTGCTGAATGACGACCGTGCCCAGCCTGCGATGCTGGTGTCGTGGGATGCCGGCGCACGCAGCCTGATCGTGCGCCGCCTGGATCACCTGGCCCTGAGCGACCAGCAGGTATTGCAGCTGTGGGCGCTGCCTGCGCGTGGCAAGCCGCAGTCGCTTGGCGTGATCGGCCGGGCACCCGAAGCCCGGCTGGTGCTGGAGCAACTGCCCGCGGCGGTGCCCGCGCTGGCGGTCAGCATCGAGCCGCCGGGCGGCTCGCCCAATGCCGATGGCCCGAGCGGCCCGGTGGTATTCAAGGGGCCTGTGATCCACAGCCGGCTCTGATGATCGGCGCTGGCGTGCCGGCCAGCGCCGCCAGCGGGCCGGCGGGCGATATAATCGCCGTTTCCCAATTTCTCGCGCCTGCCGCCGTCCACACGCCGGCGCCTGCCCGCGCGAGCCACTGCAGCCGACGTCCATGTCCACCTCCCAACTTGCCAAGAAAGGCGAAGCCTGGTCCGCCCGCTTCTCCGAACCGATGTCCGACCTGGTGAAGCGCTACACCGCCTCGGTGTTCTTCGACAAGCGCCTGGCCCTGTTCGACATCCAGGGCTCGCTGGCCCACGCGGCCATGCTGGCAAAGCAGGGCATCATCGCCGAGGCCGACCGCGCCGAGATCGAGCGCGGCATGGCGCAGATCAAGGCCGAGATCGAGGCCGGCGGCTTTGAGTGGAAGCTGGACCTGGAAGACGTCCACCTGAACATCGAGGCGCGCCTGACCGCGCTGGTCGGTGATGCCGGCAAGCGCCTGCACACCGGCCGCTCGCGCAATGACCAGGTCGCCACCGACATCCGCCTGTGGCTGCGCAGCGAGATCGACAACATCATGGTGCTGCTGGGCGCGCTGCGCGCCGCGCTGCTGGACCTGGCCGAACAGAACGCCGACACCATCCTGCCCGGCTTCACCCACCTGCAGGTGGCGCAGCCGGTGACCTTCGGCCACCACCTGCTGGCCTACAACGAGATGTTCACGCGCGACGCCGAGCGCATGGCCGACTGCCGCAAGCGCGTCAACCGCCTGCCGCTGGGAGCGGCCGCGCTGGCCGGCACCAGCTACCCGATCGACCGCGAGTTCGTGGCGCAGCAGCTGGGCTTCGACGGCGTGTGCCGCAACTCGCTGGACGCCGTGTCGGACCGCGACTTCGCCATCGAATTCTGCGCCGCCGCCGCGCTGGTGATGACGCACGTGTCGCGCTTCTCGGAAGAGCTGGTGCTGTGGATGAGCCCGCGCGTGGGCTTTATCGACATCGCCGACCGTTTCTGCACCGGCAGCTCGATCATGCCGCAGAAGAAGAACCCCGACGTGCCCGAACTGGCGCGCGGCAAGACCGGCCGCGTCAACGGCCACCTGATCGGCCTGCTGACGCTGATGAAGGGCCAGCCGCTGGCGTACAACAAGGACAACCAGGAAGACAAGGAGCCGCTGTTCGACACGGTTGATACCGTCGTGGACACGTTGCGCATCTTTGCCGACATGGTGCCGGGCATCACCGTCAAGCCGGAGGCGATGCGCGCCGCCGCGCTGCAGGGCTATGCCACCGCCACCGACCTGGCCGACTACCTGGTCAAGAAGGGCCTGCCCTTCCGCGACGCCCACGAAGCCGTGGCCCACGCGGTGCGTGCCTGCGACAGCCGCCAGTGCGACCTGGCCGACCTGAGCGTGGCCGAGCTGCGCGAGGTCTCGGGCCTGGGCGACAAGGCCGCGCTGATCGGCGACGACGTGCACGCGGTGCTGACGCTGGAAGGTTCGGTCGCCGCGCGCGACCATATCGGCGGCACGGCGCCGGCGCAGGTGCGCGCCGCCATCGCGGCCGCACGCGCTGCGCTGTAACAGCGGACCCACCTTGTAAGTTTCGCGTAAGTTTTACGCAAGAAGAAGCCACCGCGGCGCGAGCCCGGTGGCTTTTTTTGTTGGCATTCCCCATTCTGGCGCAATCTCGTCGCCCCCGTAGGTAGTAGCCCCTAGCGCCTGCGAATTTTGTTACAGATAAACTAATCGCCGCAAAAACCGGGGAGACAACCCATGTATTACTTGCTTGGTCTGTCACGACAGATCGACAGGTTGAATCAGCACACTGGCAGGCTTGCAAACATCATGATCCTGCTGTCGTGCCTGATCAGCGCAGGCAACGCCCTTCTGCGCTATGGCTTCAACTTGAGCGACAACTGGCCACTCGAACTGCAGTGGTACATGTTTGCCATTGCCGTGATGTTCGGCACCTCCTACACCTTCCAGCGCAATGAGCACGTGCGCGTAGACCTGATCTACGGCAACGTCTCGGAACGCGCGCAGCACTGGATCGACATCTTCGGCATCGTCGTGTTCCTGCTGCCCTCGTGCGTGCTGTTCACCTGGCTGTCGTGGGATTCGCTGTTCCTGCCCTCGTGGCGCATCCTCGAGCAATCGGGCAATTCCGGCGGCCTGCCGCGTTACCCGATCAAGCTGGTGGTGCCCGTCGGCTTCGCCCTGCTGACGCTGCAGGGCGTGTCCGAACTGATCAAGCGCTTCGCCGCCCTCAAGGGCCTGGTGCGCATCGAATCCAAGTACGAGAGGCCGGTTCAATGATTCCGTTGGAATATATGCCGCCGATGATGTTCGGCGGCCTGGTGCTGTTCATGCTGATCGGCTTCCCGGTCGCGTTCTCGCTGTCGGCGGTGGGCCTGGCCTTCGGCTTCCTGGCGATTGAATGGGGTTACTTCCCGATCAGCTTCCTGCAGGCCGTGCCGAGCCGCGTGTTTGGCAGCGTGCTGGCCAACGAGCTGCTGCTGGCGATCCCGTTCTTCACCTTCATGGGCGCCATCCTGGAGAAATGCGGGCTGGCCGAGGACATGCTGGACTCCATGGGCCAGCTGTTCGGCCCGGTGCGCGGCGGCCTGGGCTACTCGGTGATCCTGGTCGGCTTTATCCTGGGCGCGATCACCGGCACGGTGGCCGCACAGGTGATCGCCATGGCGATGATCTCGCTGCCGGTGATGATGCGCTACCGCTACAACATGAAATACGCCACCGGCGTGCTGGCCGCATCGGGCACCATCACGCAGCTGGTGCCGCCGTCGCTGGTGCTGGTGGTGCTGGCCGACCAGCTCAAGACCCCGATGGGCAGCGCCGACGTGGGCAGCATGTACCTGGGCGCCTGGGGCCCGTCGGTGATCCAGATCGCGCTGTTTGCGCTCTACACCTTCTTCCTGACTCGCTTCAAGCCCGACTGGCTGCCGCCGGTTCCCGCCGAAGCGCGCACGCTGCGCGGCTGGGCGCTGTGGCGCAAATGCCTGCGCGGCATCATCCCCTGCGCGGTGCTGATCTTCCTGGTGCTGGGCACCATCATGCTGGGCATTGCTACGCCGACGGAATCCGGCGCCATGGGCGCGGTCGGCGCGCTGGTGCTGGCCGTGATCCGCGACAAGGCCTTTACCCGGATCGACCGCCAGATCTACCGCGTCGGCATCGCCACCACGCTGGTGGCCGCGGCGGTGGGCTTCTTCGCCTTCGGCTCGCACGTGTTCCGCATCCCGCTGGCGGTGGTGTACCTGGTCATCCTCTGGCTGCTGCTGCGCGCCGGCCAGATGACCGAGCTGCGCCTGCTGATCGTCGATGCCTACCAGTCCACCGCGCGCCTCACCGCGATGGTGGTGTTCATCCTGATCGGCTCCACCTGTTTCTCGGTGGTGTTCCAGGGCGTGGACGGCGGCGCCTGGGTGGAGCATCTGTTCACCTCGCTGCCAGGCGGCTGGATCGGCTTCCTGATCGTGGTGAACCTGTTTATCTTCTTCCTGGCCTTCTTCCTGGACTTCTTCGAAATCGCCTTCATCGTGGTGCCGATGCTGGCGCCGGTGGCGGTCAAGGTGCTGGCACCGGTGGTGGCCGACTCCATGGGCGGCAACCCGGAGGCCGCGGCGACGGCGGCGCTGGTGTGGTTCGGCGTGATGCTGTGCGTGAACATGCAGACCTCGTTCATGCACCCGCCGTTCGGCTTCGCGCTGTTCTACCTGCGCGGCATCGCGCCGAAGGAAGTAAAGAGCTCCGACATCTACTGGGGTGCCCTGCCCTGGGTCGGGCTGCAGATGGTGATGGTGCTGCTGGTGATGTTCTGGCCAGGCATGGTGACGGGGCTGCTGGACAAGGGATCGCTCAAGCACAGCAACGCGGCAGAGGTCAGTATCCCGCTTGGCGCAGAGCCGGAGAAACCGGCGTCGGCGCCAGGACCGGCTGCCCCGCCGGGTTCGCTGGAACTGCCAGGCACGGCACCGGCGCCTGAGCCCGCGACACCGCAGTTCGAGTTCGAAAAGAAGAACTGAGCCGGATGGCAGACCCAGGGCCCCGCAGCAATGCGGGGCTTTTTCATGGGCGCGCGTGCGCCCCGGCGCTGGCCGGCGCCAGGCATTGCACCAGGAAATCCACCGTCGCGCGGACGCCGGGCAACTGCCCGCGCCGCGCCGGCATCAGCAGCGTGGTGGTCACGCTGCCCGCGGTCCAGTCTGGCAACACGCGCACCAGTTCGCCGGCCGCCAGCGCCGCGCGGCACAGTTCCTGCGGCAGCGGCACGATACCCAGCCCCGCCACGGCGGCACCGAGCAGCACGGCGGATTCGTTCACGGTCATGCGGGGCACCGGCGTGACTTCCGCACCCGTGCCGGCCGGCCCGCGCAGGCGCCAGGTGCCGGCGGCGGCCCCGGTCAGCAGCCCATCATGGTCGGACAGCTGCGCGGGCGCTTGCGGCGTGCCGCGGCCCGACAGGTAGGCGGGCGACGCCACCAGCACGATCTCTTCCACTGCAAGCTGGCGCTGCACCAGGCCCGAGTCCGGCAGCGGCGCGAAATGGCTGCGTACGGCAATGTCGAAGCCCTCCTGCACCAGGTCGACCCTCCGGTCGGACACCTCCAGTTGCACGTGCAGGCGCGGATAGGCACGGGCCAGCGCGGGCAGGTGCATGGCCAGGTACTGCTGCGCGGTAGGCACCGACGCCGTGATGCGCACCGTGCCGCTGGGTTCGGCCACGCGCCGCTGCACAGCCTCCTGCGCCGCCTCGGCCTCGATCAGTGCCGCGCGCGCATGCTCGTAGAAATCCCGGCCGGCATCGGTCAGCGTAAAGCTGCGCGAACTCCGGTAGAGCAGGCGCGCCTGCAGCGCCTGCTCCAGTTCGGCCACGCGCTTGCTGACGGTGGATTTGGGCACGCCCAGCGCGCGCCCGGCGGCGGCAAAGCCGCCATTGGCCACGGCCATGACAAAGAAGCGCAGGTCGTTCAGGTTCAGCATGACGGCGCAAAGTCTACACATGTGGACGATAGGTCGGATTTTTGCCCACTACTCGCGCAAAGTCCACACATCTAAAGTTCCCCTATGCCCGATCGGCGGGAGCTACCCAAACCAGGAGAACTTCCCATGCCTACCACCACCCTCTTCTATGGCGTCCCCTCTGGCTGCTCGTTCGGTTCGATCGTCGCGCTTGAATGGCTGGGCGAACCGTATCGCCTGAGCCGCATCGAGATGCCGGAAATCGTGACCAGCGACGCCTACCGCCGCATCAACCCGATTGGTGAAACGCCCACGCTGATTGACGCGCAAGGCAACTTCCTCAGCGAAAGCCAGGCGATCATGAACCACATCGGCGCGCGCGGCATCGCCGGCAAGCTCGGCTTTGCGCAGGACACGCGGGATTTCGACCGGCTCAACCAGATGCTGGGCTACCTCAACACCAGCTTTTTCAGCGCCTTCGCGCCGCTCTGGTACGCGCTGGAGCATGGCGTGCAAGGGGCCGAACTTGAGGCCCTGACCCGCTATGGCGCGGCGGAAGTCCGCAACGTGCATGCCGAACTTGAAGCCATGCTGGGCGACCGGCCGTGGCTGCTTGGCGAGCACCGCACGGTGGCCGACGCCTACTTCATCGGCATCGCCCGCTGGACCAAGTACCACGCAGTGCTGAACCGCGAGGACTATCCGAACCTGCAGCGCCTCTACAACCAGCTGGAAGCCAATCCGGCGGTACGCTTCGCCCACGCCGTCGAGCGGCAGGCGCCGGCGCAAAGCCAAGGCGGCTTCCAGGGCCATGTCACGCTGGGGGAAGTCCTGGCGCAGCTCTGATCCACGGTGCGGCGGTATTGTGAAAGGGAGCGTTGCGGGAGGGAGACGGGCGCGCGATTGCGAATCGGCTCATCGACCGGCGCCCCGGCGCGGCCCAGACTGGCTCCTGCGTTCAGCGACTTGATCCAGGAGATCACCATGCAAATCACCAAAGCCTTTGACCGGCCCGGCACCGCCACAATGTATGGCCTGCCATCGATACGTGACCGCCGCACTGATAACAATGCTATCATCCCTCCATCCGATGGTGAGGAGGTCAAGATGGCAACACTACTCGTTCGTGGCATCGATGAATCCCTGGTCCAGCGCCTGCGCGAGCGGGCCGTCGCCAACGGCCGCAGCGCCGAGGCCGAGCACCGCGCCATCCTGGCGCAGGCGCTGGGCGGCACGCGCCGGCGCAGCCTGGCCGAGGTGCTGGCCAGCATCCCGGACGTCGGGCAAGACGCCGACTTCGAGCGGATCCAGAATCCAGGCGAGGCGCCGCGTGTATTTGATTGATACCAACGTCATCAGCGAAACGCGCAAGCGCGATCGCGCCAACCCCGGCGTGCGCGCATTCTTCCGGCAGGCGGCGCGGGAAGGTGCCGCGCTCTACCTGTCGGCGCTGACCGTGGGCGAGCTCCAGCGTGGCGTAGCGCTGATCCGCCATCGCGGCGATACGGCGCAGGCCGAGGTGCTGGAGCAATGGCTGGCGACCGTGCTGGACGATTTTGGCCGGCTGGTGTTGCCGGTCGATGCCGACGTCGCCCAGGTCTGGGGCCAGCTGCGCGCGCCGCGGCCTGAGCATGCATTGGACAAGTTCATTGCCGCCACCGCGCTGATCCACGACCTGACCATTGTCACGCGCAATGTTGAGGACTTCCGCGGCACGGGCGCGATGCTGCTGAATCCGTTCACCTAGGCCCAAAAGAAAGGGCCCCGCATTGCGGGGCCCTGCTCACGTCAGCGGGACGCTGACTGGCGCTCAGCCGCCCTGCTTCACGCAGTCGACAAAGTACGCCTTCTTGCCGTCGACCTCGTCCTCGACCAGGCCGTGGATGTCGGTCTCGAAGCCCGGGAACAGCTTGTTGAACTCGCGCGCGAACTTCAGGTACTGCACGATGGTGCGGTTAAAGCGCTCGCCCGGAATCAGCAGCGGAATGCCCGGCGGGTACGGCGTCAGCAGGATGGCGGTGACGCGGCCTTCGAGGTCGTCGACCGGCACGCGCTCGATCTCGCGGTGCGCCATCATGGCCCAGGCGTCCGACGGCTTCATCGCCGGCTCCATGTCCGACAGGTACATCTCCGTCGTCACACGGGCCACGTCATTGGCCTTGTACACGCTGTGGATCGCATCGCACAGGTCACGCAGGCCCATGCGCTCATATTGCGGATGCTTGGCGACGAATTCCGGCAGCACACGCCACAGCGGCTGGTTCTGGTCGTAGTCGTCCTTGAACTGCTGCAGCTCGGTCACCAGCGAGTTCCAGCGGCCCTTGGTGATGCCGATGGTGAACATGATGAAGAACGAGTACAGCCCGGTCTTCTCGATGATGATGCCGTGCTCGGCCAGGTACTTGGTGACGATGGCCGCCGGGATACCGCGTTCGCTGAACTCGCCGTCCACGTCCAGGCCCGGGGTGATGATGGTGGCCTTGATCGGGTCGAGCAGGTTGAAGCCGTCGGCCAGGTCGCCGAAGCCGTGCCAGCGCTCGTTGGCCTTGAGCATCCATTCTTCGCGGTCGCCGATGCCGTCTTCGATCAGCGCGTCCGGGCCCCACACCTTAAACCACCAGTCGCCGTTCTTGCCGTCGTCATAATCGCCCTCGACCTTGCGCATGGCGCGGCGGAAGTCCATCGCCTCCTGGATGCTCTCTTCCACCAGCGCGGTGCCACCCGGCGCTTCCATCATCGCCGCGGCCACATCGCACGAGGCGATGATCGAGTACTGCGGGCTGGTCGAGGTGTGCATCAGGTACGCCTCGTTGAAGCGGTAGCGGTCCAGCTTGCGCGTCTCGGAATCCTGCACCAGGATCTGCGAGGCCTGCGACAGGCCGGCCAGCAGCTTGTGCGTGGACTGCGTGGCGAACACCAGCGCGTCCTTGCTGCGCGGGCGGTCCTTGCCGATCGCGTGCATATTGCGATAGAAGTCGTGGAAGGCCGCATGCGGCAGCCAGGCTTCATCGAAGTGCAGCGTGTCGATCTCGGCGGCCAGCATTTCCTTGATCTGTTCGGCGTTGTACAGCACGCCATCGTACGTACCCTGCGTGATAGTCAGGATGCGCGGCTTCTGGTTCTTGGCCTTGCTCGCGAACGGGTGGTTGGCGATCTTCTTCCTGATCGTTTCCGGGTCGAACTCGCTCTTCGGGATCGGGCCGATGATGCCGTAGTGGTTGCGCGTAGGCATCAGGAAGACCGGGATCGCGCCCGTCATCATGATCGCGTGCAGGATCGACTTGTGGCAGTTGCGGTCCACCACCACGATGTCGCCCGGCGCCACGTTGGCATGCCACACCATCTTGTTCGAGGTGGAGGTGCCGTTGGTGACGAAGTACATGTGGTCGGAGTTGAAGATGCGCGCGGCATTGCGCTCCGACGCGGCCACCGGGCCGGTATGGTCCAGCAGCTGGCCCAGCTCGTCGACCGCGTTGCAGACGTCCGCGCGCAGCATGTTCTCGCCGAAGAACTGGTGGAACACCTGGCCCACCGGGCTCTTCAGGAACGCCACGCCGCCCGAGTGCCCCGGGCAGTGCCACGAGTACGAGCTGTCCTGCGCGTAGTCGATCAGCGCCTTGAAGAACGGCGGCGCCAGCGTGTCGAGGTAGACCTTGGCTTCGCGGATGATGTGGCGTGCCACGAATTCCGGCGTGTCCTCGAACATGTGGATGAAGCCATGCAGCTCGCGCAGGATATCGTTGGGGATATGGCGCGAAGTGCGGGTCTCGCCGTACAGGAAGATCGGCAGGTCCGAGTTGCGGCGGCGCACTTCGGCGACGAAGGCGCGCAGCTTTTCGATCGCGGCGGCCTCGAGCTGGTCGTCGCCTTCGCGCGTGAACTCGTCGTCGTCGATCGACACGATAAAGCTCGATGCCCGGCTGGACTGCTGGGCAAACGACGTCAGGTCGCCGTAGCTGGTCAGGCCCATGACCTCCATGCCCTCTTTCTCGATCGCCTCGGCCAGCGCGCGGATGCCCGAGCCGGAGATGTTCTCGGAGCGAAAGTCTTCGTCAATGATGATGACGGGGAAACGGAATTTCATCGGGCATCCTTGATGGAAAGCAGGACATAAAGGACTTGAGCCACATGGCCGGCGGGAGGTTCCCCGCGACGGCGACATGTGGCTCTCACGTCAGTTGTGGCGGCCGCTCTGGGCCAGCCGCACCGGCAGACGCCGGCATTGTAATGCGCTCAGGTCTTCGGCAGTGTGACACCGTGCTGACCCTGGTACTTGCCGCCCCGGTCGCGATACGAGGTCTCGCAGACTTCGTCGCTCTCGAAGAACAGCACCTGGGCGCAACCCTCGCCGGCGTAGATCTTGGCGGGCAGCGGCGTGGTGTTGGAGAACTCCAGCGTCACATAGCCTTCCCATTCGGGCTCGAACGGCGTCACATTGACGATGATGCCGCAGCGGGCATAGGTGCTCTTGCCCAGGCAGATGGTCAGCACGCTGCGCGGGATCCGGAAGTACTCCATCGTGCGCGCCAGCGCGAACGAGTTGGGCGGGATGATGCAGACATCGCCCTTGAAATCCACGAACGACTTCTCGTCGAAATTTTTCGGATCGACGATGGTGCTGTTGATATTGGTGAAGATCTTGAATTCGTCGGCGCAGCGGATATCGTAGCCGTAGCTCGAGGTGCCGTACGAGACGATCTTGCGCCCGTCCTGCTCCCGGACCTGGCCTGGCGCGAACGGCTCGATCATGCCGTGCTGCTCCGCCATGCGGCGGATCCACTTGTCGGATTTGATGCTCATAAGGTTGGGAGGGTAAACACACTGGCTCGGAGTGCGCCGCATTGTACAACCAATCGGGGCCCGCCCCTGCAAGCAAACGCAAGCAGTAAAGTGCCGCTTACGCCACCGCGTCTTCCGGCAGGCGGTGGTGGAAGCGCTCGCGCCCGGTGTAGAGCAGGAAGTGCTTGCCGGTGCAGCGCGCAAACAGCGTCAGGTTGACGCGTCGGGCCATCTGGTAGCCCATCTGCGTCACGCCCGAGCGCGACAGCAGGAACGGGATGCCCATCTGCGCGCCCTTGATCACCATCTCGGAGGTCAGGCGGCCGGTAGTGTAGAAGATCTTGTCGCTACCCGTCATGCCTTCCAGCCACATGCGTCCGGCGATGGCGTCCACGGCGTTGTGGCGGCCGACGTCCTCGATGAACATCAGCAGCTCGGTGCCCTGGAACAGCGCGCAGCCGTGCACTGAGCCAGCCTGCTTGTAGACTGACTGCTGCAGCCGGATGGTGTCGATAATGCCGTACAGGGTGTCCTGGTCCAGCGTGGCGCCAACCGGTAGGCGAATGTTGTCAACTTCATCGAGCAGCGAGCCGAACACGGTGCCTTGTCCGCAGCCGGTGGTCACCACGCGGCGCGCGGTGCGCTCCTCAATGCGGTCCACGCCGTTGCGCGTGGTCACGGCGGCCGACTCGGTTTCCCAGTCGACCTGCACCGCGGCGATGTCTTCGATCGATTCCACCAGCCGCTGGTTGCGCAGGTAGCCCAGCACCAGGTGCTCGGGCGCGCCGCCCAGGGTCATCAGCGTGACCAGCTCACGCTTGTCGAGGTAGACCGTCAGCGGACGCTCGCCCGGCAGGTAGGCCGCGCGCACGCGGCCCTGCTCGTCGACGACTTCAACCTCTTCGATCAGGGGAACGGCTGCCTGGGTAAGCTCGGGACGCAGGGTCATGACGAGGGGCTCGGGACTGCTGGTGAGGGCCCCGCGCCGCGCGCGGCGTGCGTGGGGCTGTGGTTACGGCGCCTTTGCAGGCGATTGTACCGCGCCGGCCGCGGCCGGTTTGGCCTCGGCCGCGGTGCTTGCCACGGCTGGTGCCGGGGGCGCAGGCGCAGCGGCGGTCGGCACCACAAACGGGCCCGGATCGGCACATTCGGCGGTCTGCGACGGCGCGCGGGCTTCCTGGCCGTGGGTCTTGCGCTCGGCAAAGTAACGCGCCGCGGTCTTGTCCTGCGCGCGGCACAACTGGTAGGCGGCGACCTTGTCGGCCCAGGCGGCGCGCGCCTTGGTCTCGGCGGCCTTGGCCTGCTGGGCCTCGGTCGGCGGCGGCAGCTTGGCCAGCGCGCCGGTGGCAAAGGTGGCGCCCGCACACAGGGCAAGCAGCGTCAGGGTGCGTGTCATCGTCATGGTGGGTTCCGCATGGTCTGGTTGGCGCCGGCCTCAGGCTTCGCCTGGGGTATGCCGGGTGTTGCGCCCCGCGGCGGCTTCCGGGCTGGCCGAACGCTGGGCCGGGATCTTGCCCGACTTGATGTCGTCGTACCAGTGCTCGTGGTGCTCCTTGGCCCAGGCCTCGTCCACCCAGCCGTCGCGCATGGCGCGGTAGGCGCCTTCCATGCCGACCGTGCCCATGTAGATATGGCCGCACGCCATCGCGATCATCAGCACGGCCGAGATCCCGTGGATCACGTTGGCGATCTGCATGGTCGCGCGGTAGTAGTCCATGCCCGGCACGATCATGTCCAGCACCCAACCCGAGGCCGACAGCACCAGCCCGAACACGAACACGCCGATCCAGAACCACATCTTCTCGCCGGCATTGAAGCGCCCGCTCGGCACATGCTTGCCGGATGCTAGGCCGCCAAGGCTGGTCACCCAGTGCACGTCGTCGCGGCTGGGCAGGTTGTCGCGCACGAACACCACGAAGGCCACGATCACCGACAGCGTGAAGATCGGGCCGATCACGTTGTGCAGGTTCTTCAGCACGTAGGTCAGCCAGCCGAACAGCATGTGGCCCATCAGCGGCAGCAGGAAATGCTTGCCCAGCAGCAGCACGATGCCCGACACCGCCAGCACCACGAACGAGATCGCCATGGTCCAGTGGACGATGCGCTCAAGCGGCGTGAAGCGCTCGATCATGCGGCCGGTGCGCGGCGTGCGCAGCGGGATGGTGCCACGCCACAGGAAGAAGCCCAGGATGGCAAGCGGCACCACCAGCAGCAGCCAGCCGCCCCAGACGGTGATGACGCCGTTGCGGAACAGGCGCCATTGCTGCCCGGTGCGCTGGATCAGCACGCCGGCTTCCTTGTCGGGCAGGCTGCTGTAGTGGCGCTGGTCGGAATTGACCTCGCGCCAGACCGGCGCATTGTTGCCGGGCTGCTCGACGGTGCGGCCCTTCTGCGCCTGCGCCTCGGCGGCGATGTCGCGGCGTGGCACGTTGAAGATGTTTTCCGACGCGATGCCGGCCAGCGGCTGGACCGGGTGCGTGGCCGGGTTGTTGGTGTCGGCGCTGGCCTGCGCGGCGGCCGGTGCCGGCGGTGCCGAGGCCGGCGCCTGTGCGGCGGCGGTGCCGGCAAAGGCCGCCAGCGCCAGCGCGCCGGCGCTGAGCCAGCGCCGCCAGCCTGCGCGGCATGCATTCTGCGACGGCGTCATGTGCACTCCTTCGAATCGTCGAGGGCCAGCGCCCGGCTGCCGGGGCGGCCCAGCTGCAGCGCCTTCATTGCGTGCGGTTGTACTCGTTCTGCAACTGGTTGCGCTGGCGAATCTGGTTGTCCCAGCTGGTCTTGTCGCCCTGCTTCCAGCCCTTGGCCACGAACGGATCATCCGGGGCGCCCTGGAAGGCCTGGGCGTCGGCCTTGCGGTGCGACGGGCCGATGGTCTGCGGCTTTTCGCCGCAAGCTGCCAGCAGCACGCCGCACAGCGACAGCAATGCAACAACGCGGACGCGGTTCATGACGCTTGCCCTCCCGGGGCCGCGGGTGCGGCCGGTGCAGCGGGCGCCGGCTGTGCCGGTTGGGCCGGCTGGCCCGCGCCGCCCTTGGCGGTGCCGTAGGCAGTGCCCCAGCCGAACACGTCGCCGCCGGTGCCGCGCTTGATCACGCGGTTGCGCAGGATGTCGGCGATCACATCGCCGTCGCCGCCCAGCAGCGCCTTGGTCGAGCACATCTCGGCGCACAGCGGCAGCTTGCCTTCGGCCAGGCGGTTGCGGCCGTATTTCTCGAACTCCGCTTCCGAACCGTTCTTTTCCGGGCCACCCGCGCAGAAGGTGCACTTGTCCATCTTGCCGCGCACGCCGAAGGTGCCGGTCGACGGGAACTGCGGCGCGCCGAACGGGCAGGCGTAGGAACAGTAGCCGCAGCCGATGCAGACGTCCTTGTCGTGCAGTACCACGCCGTCCTCGGTGCGGTAGAAGCAGTCAACCGGGCAGACCGCCATGCAGGGCGCGTCCGAACAGTGCATGCAGGCCACCGAGATCGATTTCTCGGCGCCGACCATGCCGTCGTTGACGGTGACCACGCGGCGCCGGTTCACGCCCCAGGGCACCTCGTGCTCGTTCTTGCAGGCAGTGACGCAGCTGTTGCACTCGATGCAGCGCTCGGCGTCACAGATAAATTTCATGCGTGCCATGATGTTCCCCTGCCCTTAGGCAAACCGCTCGATCTGGCAAACGGTGGTCTTGGTTTCCTGCATCATCGTCACCGCGTCATAGCCGTAGGTGGTTGCCGTATTGACCGCCTCGCCCCGCACCACCGGCATCGCGCCCGCGGGGTAGTAGTCCTTCAGGTCCTTGCCCTCCCACCAGCCCGAGAAATGGAACGGGATAAACGCGGTATCGGGCCCCACCCGCTCGGTCACCAGCGCGCGCACCTTGATGCGGGCCCCGGTGGGCGTCTTCACCCAGCAGAAGTCACCGTTGCGGATGCCGCGGTCGGACGCCGCGCGCGGGTTGATCTCGACGAAGTTCTCCTGCTGCAGTTCGGCCAGCCACGGGTTGGAGCGGGTTTCCTCGCCGCCGCCCTCGTACTCGACCAGCCGCCCCGAGGTCAGGATGATCGGGAACTTCTCATAGACCTTGTTCTCGATATTGCGCTGCTGCACCGATTTGTACAGCGTCGGCAGCCGCCAGAACGCCATCTTGTCGTCGTGGGTTGGGTACTTGGCGACCATGTCGGGGCGCGTTGAGTACAGCGGCTCGCGATGCTGCGGGATCGCGTCGGGGAAGTTCCACACCACCGCGCGCGCCTTGGCGTTGCCGAACGGGTGGCAGCCATGGTTCTTCATCACCACGCGCTGGATGCCGCCCGACAGGTCGGTCTTCCAGTTCTTGCCTTCGGCCTTGGCCTTCTCGGCATCGGTCAGGTCGTCCCACCAGCCCAGCTTCTTCAGCAGCACATGGTCGAACTCCGGATAGCCGGTGGTGATCTCCGCGCCCAGCGAGCAAGAGCCATCCTCGGCCAGCAGGTTGACGCCGTCGCGCTCCACGCCGAAGTTGGCGCGGAAGTTGCCGCCGCCGTCCATCACGTGCTTGCTGGTGTCGTACAGGTTGGGCGAGCCCGGGTGCTTCAGTTCCGGGGTGCCGTAGCATGGCCACGGCAGCCCGAAGAAGTCGCCGCTCAGGTCGTAGCCGGTCACCGGGTCCTTGCCCGCCTTGCAGCGCAGCGTCTTGACGTCGAACATCTGCATATTGCGCATATGCGCCTTCAGCCGTTCAGGCGACTGGCCGGTGTAGCCGATGGTCCAGTTGCTGGCGTTGATCTCGCGCAGGATTGATTCCGGCTCAGGCTCCATCCAGGTGCGGCCGGCGCGCTTGACCTCGATCAGCTTCATGTTCTTCGACAGCTCCTTGCCGAAGCCGAGCCGGTCGGCAAACGCCTGCATCAGGGTATGGTCGGGCATCGACTCGAACAGCGGCTCGATGACCTTCTCGCGCCATTGCAGCGAGCGGTTCGACGCCGTGCACGTGCCCGAGGTCTCGAACTGCGTGCAGGCCGGCAGCAGGTACACCGCGCGGTTCGGGTTGACCTTGTCGCCCTCGGCCGGCGGCATGTTGGCCATGGCCGCGGTCGCCGACGGATAGGGGTCGACCACCACCAGCAGGTCGAGCTTGTCCAGCGCCTTCTTCATCTCCAGGCCGCGCGTCTGCGAGTTCGGGGCATGGCCCCAGAAGAACACGCCGCGCACATTGTTGTCCTGGTCGATCAGCTCGTTCTTCTCGGTGACGATATCGATCCAGCGCGACACCGTGGTGCCGGATTTCTCCATCATCGCCTGCGAGACGAACTGCTTCTTGATCCATTCGTAGTCCACGCCCCACACCGCGGCGTAATGCTTCCACGCGCCCGTGGCCAGGCCGTAGTAGCCCGGCAGCGAGTCCGGGTTGGGGCCCACGTCGGTGGCGCCCTGCACGTTGTCATGGCCGCGGAAGATGTTGGCGCCGCCGCCCGACACGCCGATATTGCCCAGCGCCAGCTGCACGATGCACGAGGCGCGCACGATCGCGTTGCCGATGGTGTGCTGGGTCTGGCCCATGCACCAGACCAGCGTGCTGGGGCGGTTCTTGGCCATGATCTCGGCGACCATCTTCACCTGCGCCTCGGGCACGCCGCAGACTTCCTCGACCTTGTCGGGGGTCCACTTGGCCAGCACCTCTTCCTTGACCTTGTCCATGCCATAGACCCGGTCGTTCAGGTACTTCTGGTCTTCCCAGCCGTTCTCGAAGATGTGGTACAGCATGCCGAACAGGAACGCGATGTCGGTACCCGAGCGGATGCGCACGTAGTGCTGCGCCTTGGCCGCGGTGCGCGTGTAGCGCGGATCGACCACGATCACCTTGCAGCCGCTCTCCTTGGCATGCAGCAGGTGCAGCATCGACACCGGGTGCGCCTCGGCCGCATTGGAGCCGATATACAGAGCCGCTTTCGAGTTCTGCATATCGTTGTACGAGTTGGTCATCGCACCGTAGCCCCAGGTGTTGGCCACGCCCGCCACCGTGGTGGAGTGGCAGATGCGCGCCTGGTGATCGGTGTTGTTGGTGCCGAAGAACGACACCCACTTGCGCATCAGGTAGGCCTGCTCGTTGCTGTGCTTGGACGAGCCGACGAAGAACATCGAGTCCGGGCCGGTCTGTTGGCGGATCTCCTTCATCCTGGCGGTGATCTCGTCCAGCGCCTGGTCCCAGCTGATGCGCTGGTACTTGCCGTTGACCAGCTTCATCGGGTACTTGAGGCGGTATTCGCCATGGCCGTGCTCGCGCAGCGCCGCGCCCTTGGCGCAGTGCGCGCCCAGGTTGATGGGCGAATCGAACACCGGCTCCTGGCGGATCCACACGCCGTTCTGCACCACCGCGTCGACCGCGCAGCCGACCGAGCAGTGGCCGCACACGGTGCGCCTGACCACGATGCCGGTCTTGCCGTCGGCAGCTGCCTTCTTGTCGTCGGCGGCGTCCGCCTTGCGGATCAGCGTCAGCTGCGAGGCCGCCAGCCCGGCACCGACGCCGATGCCAGAGCGCTTGAGGAAGCTGCGGCGGTCCATGGTCGGCATCGCGCCGGCCAGGCTGGCCGCGAGCCGCTGCGAAAGTCGGCCGGAGGCTGCGCCGGCATGTTCAGGCCGGTTGGCCAGGCCGTCAGCGAGGCGGGCGGATGCGCCCTGCGCCGCGCGTTTGCGGGTCAAGATCATGTCTCACCTCAGATGCGGACGCCGGTTGCGTCCGGTTGCAGGCGGCGCGGCAGACCACACCGCCCTGGGCAGCTACACCAGCGTGGTCCGGTAGTACTTGCGGATGTGGTCAGAGACCCGGTAACCCTTGCTGTCCGACGGAGGATCGGTGGGTTCCGGTAGAGCCGTGGCCTGGCCCGGCATGGCCGGACCGCGCGCGGTCAGCGCNGCCAGCGCGGCCGCGCCCGTAGCGGCAGCCACAACTCCAGCGCCCGCGAGAAACGTGCGGCGCGCGACCCTGGTTTGCTTCTCTGTCATGTGGGGGCTCCTCGGCTGACAAAGCCCGATGGATTTAGCCGTTATGCGTTGTTATGCATATTCTAGATTCAACTAGCAGGAAAGACCATGATATGCGCGGGTTTTTCCCTACTTTCCAACTCATTTTCGTGTAAGCGGCTGCCTTGGCCTCGCGGCGCTAAAGAAGCCTGCAAGCGTGCCGATATTCAATGCCCGCGCTCAATGCATCTCGAGCGCCACCGCCTCCACGCCGGCAAACGCGCCCAGCAAGCCGGCCACGCTGCGATAGAAACGCGCCTGCGGGTGCGCCGTCACTGCATCGCACAATCGCTCCACCCAGGGCTGCAGGTGCTGCGCATAGAAGCGCTGCTGCTCGCCCAGGTTGGACACCGCCAGGTCGTCGCCCGCCACCAGGAAGCGCATCACCTCGCACAGCGTGGCGATATGGTCCTCGGTCTCGCTGACATCTTCATGACGCTCCAGGCCGTAGCGGGCCAGGTCTTCGCGCAGCGCCACCAGCGGGCGCTCGTTCAGGAAGCCGGTCATGTAGAAGGAGCCGTACAGGAACACATCCTGCCGGCCCACGCCCACGAACAGCAGCCGGTACTCCTCCTCGGCCTCGGCCGCGGTGGTCTCCGATGCTGCATCGCACAACGCATTCCACGCCTTGCCCAGCACGGTGTTCGCGTCATCGCCCACGGCGCGGTTGGCGGCAATGTGGTGCAGCAGCGCGGCGTCGGGCGCGTGGTAGAACAGCGTGGCGAGCAGGCCGTAGAGGTCGGCGCGGGCGGTGTCTTCGGCATCGTCGGCCGGCGGCGCGGCGGTGAGCTGGATCGGCTGGAAATCTGTCATGTCGTGATGATTTGTCCTGGGTGGCCCGGCCGCCGTCAGCGCAGCGTGGCGCCGGTGGCGGTTCCCGTATCGCGCTCGATCATGTCGATGACGCGGCAGTCAGGGCACATCTTCAGGCGCTCGGCCGCGGCGCCGGCAAAGGCCGGATGGCCGGCCAGGCGCACCAGCATCGACTCCACCATCTGCGCCGTGCCGAACGGCTTGGCGCAACGGACGCAATGGAACGGCTGGGTCTCGTTGAGGGTCACAGGGCGGCGCGCCGCGTCGCCGGCAAGCAGGCGCGGCACCAGGCTGATGGCGTCTTCCGGGCAGGTCTTCTCGCACAGCCCGCACTGCACGCAGTTGCGCTCGATAAAGCTGAGCACCGGGTGCTCGGGATTGTCGCGCAGCGCCTGCGACGGGCACGCGCCGACGCAGGCCATGCACATGGTGCACTTGCCCGTATCCACCGCGATCGCGCCGATCGGCGCGCCGGCCGGCAGCGGCACGCTTGGCGCGGGCACCGGCGCGTGCCGCGCTAGGTGGTCCAGCACAAAGTCCAGCATCTCACGCTTGGCCGCGACGGGGCCGAACGGCGCCGGCGGCACTGCGTTGCGGCCCGGGCGCAGCGCCGCCAGGCCGGCATCCAGCGCCGGCGCATCGGCGGCCTCGACCAGCGACAGCACCTCGCCGTCATAGCCCAGGCCCGCCAGCAGAGCGCGCCCGACCGCGATCTGCTCCAGCAGCGCGGTGCGGTACTGCGGTGCCTCGTCGCCGGTCAGCAGCACCGCGACGCGGCTGGCGCCCCAGCACAGCGCGGCAAGCCATAGCTCCAGCCCCGCCGAGGCCGGGTGGAACAGCGACAACGGCATCACATTGGCGGGCACGCCCTTGGCCTTGCCGCCACGAGCGGAACGGCCCAGTGCCAGCAGCGCGGGCGTGCCGTATTCCTCGCCGTGCAGCAGCACCACCGGATCGCGCGCGCCGGCCTGGCGGTACGCTGACAGCAGCGTCCTCAGGCGCGCGCCCGTCACCTCCGGCCCCGGGTAGCCATAGCTGATGGCCCCGCTCGGGCACACGGTAGTGCAGGCACCGCAGCCCATGCACAGGTTGGGCGTGACCTCGATGCGTCCCTTGCCGTCATGCCAGCGCGAGCCGATGGCCTCGGTCGAGCAGATGTCGATGCAGGCGGTGCAGCCGGTGGTCTGGTTGCGGCCATGCGCGCACAGGTTTTCCTTGTAGCGGAAGAATTTCGGCTTCTCGAACTCGCCCACCAGCCCCGCCAGCATCAGCGCCTGGGCCTGCTGGTGCGAGGCATCGGCGCCGGCGTGCAGGTAGCCCTGCGGCGGCTGGTGCATGGTGAAGGCGGGCGTGTCGCACAGGTCGAAGACCAGGTCGAAGCGCCCCTGCACAGTGCCCCGCGGGCGGTCGAAGTCGATCGCCGCGGCGGCGCCGCAGGCACGCACGCAAGCACGGTGCGAGCGGCAGCGCGACAGGTCGACCTGGTAGCTGAAATCGATCGCGTCTTCGGGACAGGCGTCGATGCAGGCGTTGCAGCGGGTGCACAGGTCCAGGTCGATCGGGTTGCTGCGGCCTGCGCCGGTCTCCCAGCTGGCCTCGAATGCACCGAGCCAGCCCGTCAGCGAGGCCAGCCGACCGCTGTGGACCGGATAAGCGCGCGCCGCCGGCTGCGCCGCGGCGCCTTCACGCCTGTCGCTGCCAGTCAGCAGCACCGTGACCTCCAGCTGCATCGCGGCCAGCCGCTCAGCCCACGGCAGCGCCCGCTGGGCCGGGCCCAGCACCAGCACCGCGCCGTCGGACCGGTAATCCACCACCGGCACCGGGTCAGGCTCCGGCAGCGCGGCCACGGCCAGCAGCGCGGCGATCTTGGCATTGGCGGTCTTCGGGTCGCGCCGGGCGCCCTGTGACCAGCCGCCGGTCTCGCGGATATTGACGAAGCGCACCGGCGCGGTCACCACCGGGCGGCCATCGCTGCCCTGCGCGGCTTGCGCTGCAACTTCAGTAAATAGCTGGCGTTCCTGCGTGCAGGCGACGATGACGTCGTCGGTGCCGTCGAGCGCGGCGGTGAAGTCGCCGATCTCGCGCCGGCACAGCAGGTGATGGACCTTCAAGGGGCTCTGGTTGGCGTCCTTGGTTGCTTCGGACAATGCCGCCCCGTCAAGCGGCATGGTGTCGTTGCAGTTGCAGATCAGCGTCGGCATGGCGAATGCGGCTGACCGGTCCGGACGTCCTTCTTCGCGAGGGGTCTGCGGGCCGGCGGATTGTGGGGATGCCTATTGTAGGCTGCGCTGCACCTGCGGGGCTACGCGCATTTATGCGGGTCTTGCGGGCCCTGTTCTGCGCTTTGACTTACCGTTTGCTGCGGCGTTTCGACTGGTGCGGGTATGTCCGTAGTGTCGGCGCTCTCGCCGGGTTCGGCGAACTCGGCGGGCGTCGCCGGCGGTACATCCACAGGCCCCGCGGCAGCGGCCGCGGCCTGTGCCGCCGCGCGTTCCTCGTCGGTCGGCTCGAACAGGCCCAGCGTCTCGGCCTGGCGCAGCTGGCGCAGGATCTCCGGCGGGATCGGGTCGGGCTTGCTGTAGTCGTCGATATAGATGTCGAGCCCGTCCATCACATTGAAGTGCGGATCGGCGAACAGCGTCTTCAGCGCCGCGCGCTTGACCGATTCATCCACGCCGCGGGCCACGAACCGGGCGATCTCGTCGCCGGGGCGCAGCGCCGCCACGTCCTCCAGCGTCGGGGCCGGTACCTGCGGACCTTCGGGCGCGGCCCCGGTGGCCACGGGGACGGCGTCGGCAACAACTGCCGGCGGTGCCGGTTCGGCCGGCACGGGCATGCCTTCCCGCACCGCGGCCTTGCGGCGCGACCAGCGCGACAGGAAGGACGAATCGCTCATCGGCAGGGCAAGCTCAGGTCGTCAGGATCAGTAGCGGGCGCGGTCTTCCGGCGCCTTGAAGGATTCGGGCCGGCGCCGCTGCTTGGGCTCGGGCCGGTAGTGCTCGTCGACATAGGCCTGCAGCCACTCGCGCTGCTCGGGCGCCAGCGGCACGTTCTCGACGGTCTCGCCGGCATCGAGCCAGCGGCCGGCCTCGTTGTACGACAGCGTCACGGTCATCGGCACCGGATGGGCTTCTTCGCCATCGCCGTCATCCTCCGGCATGCGCCACAGCACGAACCAGCACGGCGTGGTCGAGGTCAGGTTCAGGTAGTAGCCTTCGCCCTGGTCGCGGAACAGCGTCACCTCAAAGCCCGGGTACAGCCAGTGCGCGCCGTGGGCGTCATGCTCCAGGCACACGGGGTGCGTGCCGAACTCGCCAAGATCCGGCAGCACCGCGTCCAGCTCCCACTTCCACGGCTGCCAGCGGTTGGCCAGCGCGACCTTGCGCATCACCACCGCCATGGTGACGGCGGGGCGGGCTCCGGGTGCCGGCAGGTCTGGGGTAGGCTGGCTGTCCATGGTTGCTGCGCGCGGCGCGCCGCGCCCTCAGGTGTTTTGCACCACGATACTCGGGAACTTGCTGGTCATGTCGCGCGCCTTGTCGGCGACCTTGATCGCCACCTTGCGCGCGATGGCGCGGTACATCTCGGCCACCGGGCTGTCGGGCTCGGCCACCACGGTCGGGCGGCCAGAGTCGGCCTGCTCGCGGATCTGCAGGTTCAGCGGCAGGCTGCCGAGCAGGTCCACGCCGTAGTCGGCGCACATCTTCTCGCCGCCGCCGTGTCCGAAAATATGCTCGACGTGGCCGCAGTTCG